>DVKA01000121.1 GCA_018716365.1 Candidatus Caccocola faecipullorum | reverse complement strand
CTCGGCGCGCTTCTTGAGCTCGTTCCACTTCGGAATCTTCGTCTCTTCGTTCTGGCTCTCGTCGAGGTTGAGCAGGATTATCTGCGGCTTCGAGGTGACGAAGGCGAATCCGCGCAGCTGGCGCGTCTCCTCCGGCTTAAGCTCTATGCTCGAAAGCGGCTTTTCCTCCATGAGGCAGTCGTAGCATTTTTCAAGCAGAGCCTTTTCCTTCTCCTCGTCGGGCGTCAGCTTCTTCTTCGCGCGCAGCTTGGAAAGGCGGTTGTCGATGACGCCGAGGTCGCGGAAGATCAGCTCGTTGTCGACGATGTCCCAGTCGCGCACCGGGTCTATGCTTCCCTCCGGGTGTTCGACGGCGGAGTTCGCGAAGCAGCGGATGACGTGTATCAGCGCGTCCGCGTCGGCGACGAACGAAAGGAACGCGTTGCCGAGCCCCTCGCCTTTGCCCGCGCCGCGCGAAAGCCCGGCGAGGTCGACGAATTCAACCTGCGCCGGAGTCTCCTTGCGGGGCGCGTGGATTTCGACGAGCGCGTCGAAACGCTTGTCCGGCACCGGCACGACGGCCTTGTTCGGGTCGGTTTTGCCTCCCGCGTAGGGCTTCACCTCGGCCCCGGCCCTTGTGATGACGTTGAAAACCGTGCTCTTGCCGCTCAACGGCAGTCCGATAATTCCGCAATGCAGCATCTATATCAGCTCCAAAATATTTTTTATTTCCGACATGAGTTTACTACACAGCCGCGCGCGCGGCAAATGCGCGGGGCGTCAATCCGCTTTTATTCCGCCGTAGCTCTTTTCGTTTATGACGATGAGCCCCTCTTTTATCTTTTCCGCGACTTCGTCGACGTCCTCGCGGACGTCTACCGGTATGCTCTGCTTCGCCTCGCGCGTCCATGTCGATATATCTATGCAGCCGTCCGAGAGACCGATCGAGAAACTGTCCTTTGGCAGACTGCCGCCGAGATAGTTCTCGACGATCTTGGTCACGACGAGGCCGCTTCTCTTCACGACGCTTGCGAGCACGGCGTCCGGGTACTGGACCTCAAGCTCGCTGTCCACGCCGATGCACCAGTAGCCGCCGGACGGCGCGTTCTTTATCGCAGCCGTCGACGCGGGCCCCGCGGCGCAGAATATCACGTCCGCCCCCTGCGCGCGCAGCCTCTCCGCCGCAGCCTCGACCCTGGACGCGTCGACGAAGCTGCCCGTATATTCGCAGAGCACCTCGACCTCAGGCGCGGCGTACCACGAACCGGCCTTATAGCCGAGATGGAAACGCTTCGCTGGCGGCACCTTCTCGCCGAGGATTATTCCGATGACCGTATCGTCGTTGATTCTGTCCACGTCAGTCGCAGTCGTCATGAGAGCCGCCAGAGCGCCGGCGAGAAAGCCGCCCTCCTCTTCGCGGAACTCGATGTTGGTGACGCCGTCGATATTAGCGCTGTCAAAGACGATGTACGAGCATTCGGGGAAGTCGCCCTTCATCTCCTTCAGCGCGGGGACGTAGAGCGACGATGTGATTATGACGAGGTCGGACTCTGACGAAGCGCTGCGCAGGAGCGGGGCGAGAATGTTGTCGTCTCCGAAGGAGTTGTAGACCTTCGTCTGGATCTTCTTGCCGTAACGCTCGCGCGCCTTTTCGAGGCCGCCGTAGCACAGCGCGTTGAAGCTTCCTGGCGCGGCCTTCGGGTCCGCCCCTTCGAGCATGAGCGCTATTCTTTCGGCAGCGCCGCAGCTTTCCGCAAAAAACATAATGACAAACAGCAAAACGGTAACGTTAAAAATTTTCTTCATCCAACCGCCCTCCCAGTCGCAGAATAGCGGCGCGCGCCGCCGCGCCGTACTTGCCGCATGATTTTACAATTATATAATATTTCCGCGCGCGGCCTCAAATGGGCGCGCGAATGTATAACGGCGGCCTCCGCGCGCCGCGTGCGTTTGACACGGCCCGGAGCGCTGACTATCATATACCGGAGGTTCGTATCGGAGGCGTTTGGAATGAGAAAATTTATGAAATCTTTCGCCGCTGCGGCGGCGTTTGTAACAATACTCGCCGGAGCCGCCCGCGCGGACGTAACCGTGAGGGCGCCGTCGGAGGTCAAAATCGGACGGCCTTTCCTCGTCCGCATCGAGGCGCGCGGAGAGAAGCTCTCAGGCGTGAAAATTTCGTGGCTCGGACGCGAAGCGCCGCTCGCCGCGGGCGCTGACGGCGTCTACTCGGCGCTGCTCGGCAGCGACGTGAAGGGGACGGAGCCGGGAGAGGCGGAGCTCGCCGTCACGTTCCGCTCCGACGGCGGAGCCGAGGAGCGCGCCGCGCACCGCGTGAAACTTCTGCCGCACAGCTACCCTGCCGAAAAACTGACCGTCGCGCCGTCGAAGGCCGCGCCGCCGCAAAAAGAGGCCGAGCGCATAAAGCGCGAGGCGGAGCTCGGCCGCGCCGCGCTGGCGAGCACCTACGCCGGACACGCGCCGGCGCTGCCGCTCACGCGCCCTGTGCCCGGGATATTCACGTCGCATTACGGCAAGAGCCGCTGGTTCAACGGCAAATTCAGCGGACGCCACGGCGGCGCCGACATGCGCGCGAAGGTGGGCACGCCGGTCAAAGCCGCGGCGGACGGCGTCGTGACGCTCGCGGGAGATTTTTATTTCGCGGGCCGCTGCGTATACGTCAGCCACGGCGCGGGGTTCACAACCTTCTACTGCCATCTCTCGGAAATTTCCGTGAAAGCCGGCGACGAGGTGAAAGCCGGACAGACGCTCGGCCTCTCGGGGAAAAGCGGCCGCGTCACCGGCCCGCACCTCCATTTCAGCACAGCGTGGCGCGGCATATTCTTCGACCCCGAGCCTCTGCTGGCGAAGTAAGGCAGAACAGCTGTGGCAGACACCTCGAATGTACGTTATAATGTACATACGAGGTGATATTTATGTTTACAACAAACGCTACGGCGCTGCGCCGGAACCTCTTCGGCATCCTCGAACAGACGATAAAGTACAACGAGCCTGTCAGCGTCAGCACAAAAGAAGGCAACGCGATAATCCTCAGCGAAGACGACTACAACAGCATAATGGAAACTCTATACCTGACATCTATTCCGGGTATGCGCGAGAAGATTATCGAAGGGCTCGCCACGCCGCCGGAGGAATGCCTGACCGAGGACCAGGTCTCCTGGTGATGTACGAAATCATCTACACGAAGAAGGCCGCGGCGGACATTCCCAAACTCAAGGCGGCGAAGCTCGACGGCAAGGCGAAGGCTCTGATTGAGCTGATAAAGCAGAATCCATATCAGACTCCGCCGCGTTACGAAAGGCTCAAAGGCGACTTGGAGGGCGCTCTTTCGCGCCGCATCAACATACAGCACAGGCTCGTCTATCAAGTTCTGGAAGAGATAATGACAGTCAAAATCATCAGCATGTGGACGCACTACGACTTCTAATACGAAAAAGGCCGCCCTTTCACGGGCGGCCTTAACTTTTACCGGCTTGTCGTAAGAAATCGTCCGCGGCGTTAGTTCATCATGCGCAGCACGACTTCCGCGATGACGGCGGAGCCGATGAAGGTTCCGACAAAGACGAAGAGGCCGACGACGACTATCTTCCAGCCCTGCGACTTGAGCGCGTCGATGTCCTTGCCGA
>DVKA01000120.1 GCA_018716365.1 Candidatus Caccocola faecipullorum | reverse complement strand
CGGGAGCCTGAAGGTCGAAGGTGAAGGCGAGCTTGTCGGGATCCCAGACCTTCGCTTCCTTGCCCATCTCTTTTTCAAACTGGAGCACGACGTTCGCGCCGCCGAAGTCGCGGCAGGTCGCCCAGTCGATTTTGCACCAGACGCGGTCTCCGACCTTCACGGGATGGCCAGAGGCGCGCTCCATGATTTTCATTATCGATGTCTTGCCCATTGCCTGAATCCTCCTCCGTAGTCTCGTCCGTATAACGTTATTTCATTCCAAGGAACGACTTTACCGACTCGAAGTTGATGAAGTCCGCCTTGTTCACGACGACGGCCTCGGGGCTGCGCAGCGTGCCGTCGCCCTCGTGCGCGTGGTTCGCAATGATGTGCCCCACCTCGTCGGGAAGGCCGTTGCGCAGCGCGATGACCGTCCCGGAGAACGGATGGCGGAGATTCTTTCCGCAACGCGACTTCACAGTCTCGCCCGCGCCGTTCTTCTCGTACTCGACGAGCTTGCCGACGTCGTGAAGCAGAGCGCCCGCCACGAGCAGGTCGTTGTTCATCCTGAACTTCTCATCCTTCGCCGCGTAAATCGCGTTGAACTCGTCCATAGCGAGCTTCGCTATGCGCGTCACGCCGCGCACATGGTCGAGGTAGCTGAACGGGCAGTTCGGAATAAGAAGAGTAAACGGAATCTTCCCCATATCCTCCGGCTCCCAGCCGCCGGCCTTCAGCGCGTCCTCGATAGCCGCGACGACGTTGCCGCGCATCTCTTCGTCGTGAATCCATTCGATTTCCGGGAACAGCTCCCTGATCTTCTCTTTCATCGTTTCATCCTCCCGCACAGTCTCTTTTATTTTTTATTTCATTCGCCCGCTGCGATGCCTTTGTGCAGCGTGCGGTAAATCCGGTCTATATGGCGCGAAGCGGCTTCGCGCGCACGCTCCGCGTCGTGGTCGAGAATAGCGTCGTACATCTCGCGGTGCTCGTTAAGGAACGCGCCCTTGTCGTCGAGCAGGTTATATATTCTGTCATGCGTTGCGAGAATCAAATCAAAATTCATACGCGTAATGTTGACGAATACAAAATTATGCGTCGCCTCGGCGAGCACAAGGTGGAAATCGAAATCGGCCTGCGCGCGGTCGCGCGGCAGTGCGAGGTGATCCTCCGTCGCCGTGATGACGCGCAGCAGACGCATTAAATCCGACGGCGTTGCGCGCATCGCGCTCTCGCCCGCGATGGCCGGGTCTAGGATGCGCCGCGCCTCCATAAGTTCGAGTATAGCCGAGTCTTCAAGCTGTATCCCTTTTTTCTGATCGTCCACAATCTCGCGCGGCTGACGCACGAAGCGCCCCTTACCCGCGATGGATTCTATGAGGCCGAGCAGCTCCATGACGCGGAACGCTTCACGCAGCGAACTGCGGCTCACGCCGAACGTCTCCATGAGCTGACGCTCCGAGGGCAGCGGATCGCCGGGGAGCAGACGTCCGTCCGCTATCTCTTCCTTTAGCTTCTCCACAACCTTTTCATAAATTCTCGTCGTCTTCGATACGGGTGCTTCGGTCATTGTGAACAAACCTCCTAACTGGGTTGCCCAGTCTACTATATATCATTTTACAAGCAGTTTTGCAAGCGAATATAAAAACTCTAAATTGTCCAAAAATTCAACGCCGATTCACGTTAACAATAAATCTGACAGATTGTGAATACGTCGATTATTCTCTCTATAACTGATTTTATCATACTTCACCCAACTTTTCAGCATGGCGCGCCGTGCCGTTGAAGCCGGTGCTTTTCATACAACGCACATCAAAGCATATTTTTTCACATATTGTCAGACCAGAACCATTTCTCTCAACCGTCTGCGGATTTTTCGCCTGGGCGCTGGATTTAGCGCCGCAGGCGTTGTACCATGGAGCCGCGGCGCGGCGCGCGAAACATGGCGCGCCGTATTTGATAAGGAAGGGAACTGGACGATGACGAACTTTTTTGTCCGTACCAATAAATTCGCGGGCGGGGCGGCGTTCGTAACGCAGGACGACATGCTCTCGCTGCGCGGCGCGTGTGTGCTCGGCGTGAACCCGCCGGTGCGCGACTTCGCATTCATGGATCTGTGGTCCAAACCTCTCGGCCTGCTCTACCTGCTCCAGAGCCTGCGCGCGGAAAACTCCGTCGCGCTCTTCGACTGCGTATGGGAAGCGCGCGAAGGGCTGAAAAGCTACGGGCGGCAGAAGACGGCGAAACGCGAGATAGAAAAGCCCGAGGCCTACACCGCAGTGCGCCGCCGGTATTTCCACTTCGGCCCTTCGCGCGGGGAAATCGTCGGTAAGCTTGCGCGCATGGAAACGCCCGACCTTATTCTCGTCACGTCGGCGATGACATACTGGTACCCCGGAGTAAAGTGGATTATTGAACTGCTGCGCGAAATATTTCCAGAGAGCGAAATCATACTCGGCGGCGTCTACGCATCGCTCTGCCCCGCGCACGCCGCGCGCCTCGGAGCCGCCCGCGTCGTGCGCGGACGCGCAGAGCCTGCCGCGCCGTACCCCGCGATGGATCTATACGGCGCGATAAACTACGGCGTCTCGATGACCTCGTTCGGCTGCCCATTCTCATGCGGCTACTGCGCGTCTGGGATTTTATGGCCGCGCTACCGCAGGCGTCCACTCGCCGAAGCCCTCGCCGAAATCGATTATCAGGCCGCGCTCGGCGCGCGCGACGTCGCATTCTACGACGACGCGCTTCTGCTCGGAAAAGAAGAATTCTTCTACCCGCTATGCCGCGAGCTGACAGCGCGGTACGGCGGCGCGCTGCGCCTCCACACGCCCAACGGCCTGCACGTGCGCCAGATTGACGGACGCTGCGCGCAGACGCTCGCCGAAAGCAATTTCAAAACGATACGCCTCTCGCTCGAAAGCATCGACCCCAAAATCGCGCGCGAAAGCTCCGGCAAAGTCGCGCGCGAAGAATACGCCGCCGCAGTAAGAAACCTCCGCGCCGCGGGCTACGCGCCCGAAGACTGCGAGACATACATCCTCGCGGGGCTTCCGGGACAGAATATACAGTCCGTGAAAGATACGATAAACTTCGTCTGGGACAACGGCGGCGTCCCGAAACTTGCGGAATTCTCCCCCATCCCCGGCACGCCGCTCTTCGAAGCCGCCGCGCGCAAACTCCCCGCGCTCCGCACAGAGCCGCTGCTCCAGAACAACTCCGTCTACTGCTCCTACTTCTCAAAAGACATAACGCCCGCAGAACTGCAGGAACTCAAAGACATGACGAAGCGGCGGGCGCAGTAAACTAAACCCTCCGGCAAAGCCGTATACCCCCCATCCCGCTGCGCACGCACGCTCTGCCGCGGATGTTTTATAAATGGAAACATTTCGCCGCGAATATCAACGCGCCAGTACGCTTCTGCCGCGCGCGCCGCGCCGTATCCTCCTCCGTTTCTGAACCTTTTCTTTGCGCCGGTTTCGCGGATGCGGGCGGTTCGGCGCGGGGGAGTTTTGTAACATTGTCATGAAGTTGAAAATTTGGGGGCGCATTGTATAAAGCGTCATCGCGCGGCGGATGGGGGCGCGTTTGCGGCGCGGGGCGGGCGGGGACTTGATTTGAACAAAATTTGTGATATTGTATAAGTCGCCTGATTTCCCATGTTGATTTTAGATAGAATATAAAATAGAATACTCAACTGCGCACATAAGCAAAAAGATGCGTGCATTTATATTGTGCGGCGGGCGACCCTTCCGCCGCGGACGCAACAGAGAGAAACAAAACGGCGCGAGCCGTTGAAAATATAAATTCTGACAGGAGTGTGTCATGTGAAGCAGCATCATCTGGTCATTGCAAGTCTAGTGTGTCTTCTCGCGCTCTCCGCGCCCCCGGCCTTTGCGGCGTCGCCGCTGCCGACCTTCGACGAAGAGGCCGTGCGCACCTACCCGCCCTATATGCGCACCGGAAAGCATGAAATCGAAATCGAGCAGAAAGAGGTCAAGACGCACGAGGAATACCGCGAAGGCAACACCGGCACGGAAGAAGACCCGGCGTTCTTCATCAAGTCCGTCAAGCTTACGGGCTATCAGGTGCTCGACGAAAAGGGCGAGCTTCAGCAAATCCTCGCAAAGTACAGCGGGCGCAGCGTAAAGGTACGCGAGCTTCCATCTCTCACAAACGAAATCACAGCCTACTGCCGCGAGCGCGGCTACACAATCCCGCTCGCCGTCGTGCCGCAGCAGGAAATAAAAGACGGCGTTCTCGAAGTCCGCATCTACGTAGCGACATACGACGACGTTGAGATAACAGTCAACTCTTCCGACATTTACGACAAAACGTTAGACCGTTACATAAGCTATCTGAAGCACGGCGACGTCATCACAGACCGCAGGCTTGAGACGGCGATGAACAACCTCAACGACCTTCCCGGCGTGCAGGCGCGCACCATACTCCGCCCCGGCTCCGAGCCCGGAACTACGAAGATAGACATCGAAGTGCAGAAGCGCAAAGTCTGGAACAACTACATATACGCAGACAACGGCGGCAGCGAATACTCGGGCCGCTACCGCTTCGGCTTCAATACCGAAATCAACAACCCAACCCGCACCGGAGACAAAATCATCGTCAGCGGCATGATCACAGACGAAGAGACCGACAATTACAGCGTCCGCTACGAACTCCCGATAGGGGCCCGCGGAACGCGCCTCGGCTTCGCATACAGCAAAACCAGCTATGACTTCACGCCGAACTCATTCTACGACTCCCTCGGCGAATCCGAAGGGCTCAGCGTCTACGGCCTCACGCCGCTGTACAGAAGCAAAGCCGACCGCCTCACCCTCATCTACGGCTACGACCACAGAGACATCACAGACGAATACCGCTTCCGCGACGAAGCCCTGCGCGCCTTCAACTTCGGCACAGAAAAAGAAGCCGACGTCTGGCACATAGGGCTCAGCGGCAGCCGCTACTCCGCAAACCAGTTCCTCCAGTACAGCCTCATCTACTGGTACGGAGACATCTCCACCGACAACGGCGGGGCCTACTACGACGGCGGCTACCATAAACTCACCGCCGACGTACTGAAAATATGGTACTGGGGCAAATTCAACGCGCGCGTAAGGGCCAGAGGCCAGCTCGCAAGCCGCGCCCTCGACGGAAGCGAACAGTTCTTCCTCGGCGGCATCAACGGAGTACGCGCCTACGCCAACGGCGACTACTACGGAGACTCGGGCTACACAGCGACCGGAGAACTGCGCTACGCGCTCGGCGTCCCCGGCCTTGAACTCGCGGCCTTCGTAGACGTAGGAGCCGCGAAAAACCTGGCGACGCGCAGCAACGAAATAGACCACCTCGCCGGATGGGGCGTAGGACTGCGCTACTCCAAACCGAACGACTGGTACGCGCAGTTCGACTTCGCCAGAAAAATAAACGGCCTCCCGGACCGCGACGGCGGAGACGACGACTACCGCCTCTGGTTCCAGGTCTACAAAATGTTCTAGGAACCTTCTGTCATTCCGCGCTCCGACGCGGAATCCAGCGGCTTCAAACACCGCGGCGCGCGGGCGTTCAAAGCCGCTGGATGCCGGAACAAGTCCGGCATGACGGGAAGACGGTCTCCGGCGGGGAAACGAAACCTCTCCCCCTTCCGTCATTTCGAGAATGTTCTGCTCGGAATCTCCTGAAGGAAAACGTGAGACAACCACAAAGTAAGAAAGGAGCAATCCATAAATGATACACCAGCGCAAAATCTTAAAGGCGGTAGCATACGCGATACTGCTCTGCTTCACATCGCTCACCGGCGCGCAGCCGCTGTACGCCGTACCGGCGAACACGCAAGTACCGACGTACACGGAGGGGAACCTGGGGACAGGCGTAACGGAAAACACCGTCGGCAACGTCATGGACATTCACCAGACGACGCAGACCGCCGTCAACCAGTGGGACAACTTCTCCATCGGCGCAGACGCGGCGGTGAACTTCACAGGGACGCACGAAGGTTTCAACTCCTTCAACTACGTCAAAAACGGCGGCCCGATTTCCGAAATCTACGGACAGCTCAACGCAATAGGCGGCAACATCTTCATCGCCAACCCCGCGGGCGTCCAGATAGGCAACTCCGCGCAGATCAACGTCGGAAGCCTCTACGTGACGAATAAAAATCTCGAAGGCAGTATTGACGGGATAAAAAATGCACAAACTTCTGACGCAATAAGAGACATCATCGCCGCGCAGACCGCCGGAACGGCGCAACTTATGAGCCTCGGCAGCATAACGAGCGCGACGAACGTAACCTTCGACGGCGGCAGAATCGTCCTCGACACAGACAGGCTCTTCACGTCGGAGAACGGCATAGCCGGTGAAAAACAGTTGGAGAGCATGGCGGATATTAACAAAAATCTCACCATAAGGACGAGCGACGAGAAAAACGTAGTCCTTGGATATGAGGCATACGAGAGCGACTCGCCGAATAAAGTCGGCGAGTTTAAAGAAAACACAGAAAGATTCATCAACATCTTTGTTGATGGGGAAAAATTAGAAAATGGCATCCGCCGCTACATGTGGGTCGAAGACCTCTTCCAGCTTCAGGCGATGGGAGACTACACTAACGGCTGGTTCGCCCTCCGCAACGCGATAGACGCGAACTACTCTGCGGAGATGAACGAAGGCGATACATTCGACCCAATCGCCAATTTCATCGGCCGCTTCGACGGCCTCGACTATCACATATTCGGCCTTACGATAAACAAAGAGACAGAGAGCAACGTCGGCCTCTTCGGCAGCGTCAGCGGTGAGGCGATAATCCGCAACGTCACGCTCAACGGCGGCTCGATAACCGGCAACGAAAACGTCGGCTCGATAGCGGGCAGCGTGAGCGAAAACGCGACGATAGAAAACATAACGAACACCGCGGACGTAAAAGGCAATAAGAACGTCGGCGGCGTCATCGGCTCGCTCACGGGTGATGGGACGAACGGCGAACCCGACGTGCATAACTTCGTCAACGCAGGCACAGTCAGCGGCGTGACCAACATCGGCGGCATCGTCGGAAGCGCCGCGGACGTCACGCTCGACGGCAGAATCTACAACCTCGGCGCGGTTATTGGCATTGACACTGGCGATGACACTAACAAAACATGGAGCAGCAACGTCGGCGGCATCGCCGGCTACGCGACAAACACGACGATAGGCAACGCGCTCGACGACGAGAACGCGGAAGACTTCCAGATATACAACCAGCTCGGCGTAACGGGCGGATACAACGTCGGCGGCATCGTAGGCTCCATAGAGGGCGACAGCACGATAACAAACGTCGCAAACCACGGCGACGTGACGGCGACGGGTTTCACTAAAGAAAAATACGAATACCACAGTGCGTCTGGCGCAAACCAGTTGGAGGATGAACATGTGGACGACGTCCATGTTGCCAACGTTGGAGGCATAGCTGGTAAGGCAGGTGCGACGACAAGGGACGGATGGACTTCAACCGGCGTCGTAGAAATAACGGACGTCCAGAACGACGGCGACGTAAAGACGGCATCCACCCAAGAGTCATATACCTATACGGACGAAAATGGCGAGACGCAAACCGGTGAAGTCGAGCAATACAACGCGGGCAACGTCGGCGGCATTGTCGGCAGCGCGCTTTTTGCCGAGATTACGAACGCCGAGAACTCCGAGAACCTCGTCGCTGGCGCGCACAACGTCGGCGGAATAGCTGGATATGTGAAAAACGGCAAAATCGAATCGTCACAGAACGACGGCGGCGACATAACGGCGAGCGGTGCGAGGACGGACGGCAACTTCGCTACGGAAGCCGTCATGGGCGACCATGAGAAATACAACATCGGCAACATCGGAGGCATCGCAGGCTATCTCCACGGCAACGAGACAAAAATCAGCAACTCGGCGAACCGCGGTACAGTCCACTCCGCATACTTTGAGGGGAACACAGCGCCGGACGAGGCTAAAACTGCGAACGTCGGCGGCGTAGTCGGCAAGGTCAGCATGAAGAGCCATTTGAAGAACATTTCAACGGAGGAAGTGCTGACCAGTTTAAAAGCAAACAGCCCGAGCGCAATAATCTACAACTCATACAACACCGGCGACGTTCAGGGCTACACGGGCGTCGGCGGCGTTGCGGGTCAGATGGTCAAAGGCTCGATAGCGGACTCCTACAACCTCGGCGACGTCGCCACGACGCGCAGGGCCAATGCTGGCACGATAGACGCCGTCAACATGGGCGGCGTAGTCGGCGACACGACGGCTGTAACCGACGGCTCCAGCACCGCCATATACAACGTATATAACGCGGGCACGATAGGCGACGGCGAATATGAATTCCTCGGCCGTCACGTCGGCGGCGTCGTCGGCCGTCTCGGCGGGGCGCTTGAAAAGGCCTACAACACCGGCGACATCTACAACGGATACAGCGTCACGGGCGGCGTCGTCGGCTACTGGGTCTCCGGCAATATAAAGAACGTCTTCAACACCGGCAACGTCACGGTAGTGAACTACGACCTCAACGCGCGCAACAGCCTCGTCGGCGGCATAGTAGGAGCGGCTACGTCGGACTATGATAAAAAACTGAGCTTCGCCTACAACCTCGGCACGCTGAGGAGCTTTATACCGGAAGGGTATGAGCGGATAGAAGTACAAAATGATACACTACAAGACGGAAAGAAGGTACTTGTATCGAACAGCAACCACTATACACAGGAGGAAATTGACCAGTACCAG
>DVKA01000119.1 GCA_018716365.1 Candidatus Caccocola faecipullorum | reverse complement strand
ACGCTGCTGCGCTCGCTCAACAGGCTCAACGAATGCTTCGACGGCTACGACGGAGGCGGAAGCGTAAAGCTGTTGATAAACGGAAGAATGACTGAAATCTACGGCGATTCCGCGCCTGAGCCCGCGGCGGTGCGGCGCAGGGCCGGAATGGTCTTTCAGGTGCCGAACCCGCTGCCGCTCTCGCTGCGCAAAAACATCACGCTGCCGCTCGAACTTACGCTCGGCATGGGAAAGCGCGAAGCCGAAGAACGCATGGAACAGAGCCTGCGCCGCGCCGGCCTCTGGGACGAAGTCAAAGACCGCCTAAACGACGCCGCCTCCGGCTTCTCAGGCGGACAGCAGCAGAGAATGTGCCTCGCGCGCACGCTAGCGCTCGAACCGGACATCCTCCTCCTCGACGAACCGACGGCCTCGCTAGACCGCCGCTCCGCGGACACCATCGAAACCCTTCTCGAAGAACTGCGCGAAACCATCCCGATAATAATGGTCTCCCACAGCCTGCCGCAAGCTCTGCGCCTCGCCGCGCGCTATGCCGTCATGAGCGAAGGAAAAATCACAAAAACGCTGACGCGCAAAGAAATCCCCGCCGGAGAGGAAGAAGGAGAAAAATTCCTCGAAGGGCTGCTGTAAAGGAAAAAGCAAGACAAAAGATACATTCTACTAATCGATCATCGCAATAAAAACAGGCAAAACTCTATCCGCCGCGCAGTAACTTTCATGAAGCGCGGCGGACTTTCTTTTGCTTATACTTTACATAATTACGCGGAGGGCGTTCCACGCGCCTCAGCAGAGGTACGCAAGACTGGAATTTCACCGTCCGCTTGAAATTAGCTTTTTCTTAAATTCTGAAGTTTACAGCTCGACGTACTGTCCGAGCCCTTTTTCTTTTGCGAGTTCGAGCGCTTTTTTGCCGGTTACGAGGTCGAGCATCGCGATGCCTGTCGCGTCGAAGATTGTGATTTCTTCGGGCGAGGTGCGGCCTTTGATTTTTCCGCTGATTACGTCGCAGAGTTCTCCCGCTACGTCTTTTTCGGAGATGACGCCCTTCGCCGTGGCGAGTTCGAGTTCGCCGCATCTGATGCACTGCGGCGTGTCGTCGGTGAAGATGCGCGCGCCCGTAAAGATTTCCGGCTCTATCTCCTCTTTGCCGGGCATGTCCGCGCCGACGCAGCTGAGGTGCAGGCCTGGCTTCACCCATTCTTTTTTGATTACCGGCGAGCGCGCGGGAGTCACCGTTATCGCTATGTCGCTTTCGGCGAGCGCCGCGGCTAAATCTTCGGCGGCTTCGAATGCGACTGCCGAGGCATCTATGCCGAAGGATTTAGCAAGCCTTTCGCGGCACGAAGCTGCGAAGCGGCGCGCGTTTTCGGCGTCGAGCGGGTCTGCGACGCGCACTATGTCGATTTTCGGCATGAGGATCAGCGAGGCGGCAATCTGGAACATCGCCTGACGGCCCGCGCCAAGTATGAAGAGTCTGTGCGATTCGGGCCGCGCCAGTAGGCTCGCGCCGAGCGCGCCCGCCCCGCCGGTCCTCATGCAGGTGATGAAGGAGGCATCCATTACGCCATGCGGTATGCCGGTTGCCGAGTCGAATATCATGAGGACGCCGGTGAATACCGGCAGGCCGTTCGCCGCGTTGCCGGGGAAGCTGTTGAGCATTTTGAGTCCGTGCACTTTTTCGCCGAATACGCAGCCGGACTTTATATCCATTACGCCGTGCGGGTCGTCGAAATTGTATGAGATGAGCGGCCAGACCGCCGTCTGTCCGAGCGATTTGAGCCGGTATACCTCGCGTACGCCCTCTATCGTGCTTTTCATGTCGAGCACCTTCTCTATGTCGGCGCGGCTCAGGAACATCATTTTCATAAATTTACGCCTCCTTCTGTCGTTTTAGGAAAATATTCAAGCGTCAGCGCTCGCGCATACGCTCTTCGCCGTCGAGCTCTTTGAGGTATTCTCCGAGGCGCGCTAGCCCCGCCTTGAAATATTCGACGTCGCCGAAACCGTATCCAATTCGGAAGCTTTTTTCCTGCTGGAAGCAGCCTCCCTGACAGACGAGCACGCTTTTCTTCGCAAGCAGGTCTTCGGCGAATTTCTGCGCCGGTACGTCGTAGTCGTAGTATATGTACGAGGTCGGCCCCGCGCTGTCGCAGGCGAGGCGAAGATGCGGCTGTCCTTTGAGCCATTCGTTCAGCGCCGCGCGCGCTTCGTTGACGATTCTGCGGTTGCGCTCGTAGAAGACCTCTTTGTGTTCGAGGATTATCGCCGCGATGAGCTCGTTTATCGGCCCTTCGCAGATGCTGTTGTACGAACGGCAGTTCATGATCGCCTCTTTTACCGAGAGATCGCGCGTGACTATCCAGCCGACGCGCGTTCCGGCGCTTGAGAAGACTTTGCTGGTGCTGCTCGTCACAATGGCCTTTTCGTAGATGTCGCACATCGACGGCATGTATTCCTCGCTGAGGCCGCGGTATATTTCGTCGCAGAGCACGTATGCCCCGACCTCGCGCGCCATCGCGGCAATTTCTTCAAGCTCGTCTCCTGAGAAGCAGTATCCGGTCGGGTTTCCGGGGTTCGTCAGACAAATCATCTTCGTTTTGCCGTCGACCATCGCGCGGATTTTTTCGAGGTCCACGCGGTATTCCTCGCCCTCTCCGCAGTTGTAGACGCGCACCTCGGAGCCGAGCGCCGCCGGTATCGAGTAGTGCTGCTGATAGCTCGGCAGCACGCAGACGACGTTCATTCCCGGGCCGCAGAGCGCCTGGCAGACTATTGAGTTCGCGCCGGTGCCGCCGTGGACGGAAATAACCATCTCCGGCGCGACGTTCCCGTCGTAGAGCGCCGCGATCGCACGCTTGAGCCTCGGCATTCCGTCAAAGTACCCGTAGTGGAGGCTCATACCCTCGACCTCGCGGAAGAACGCATCCCTGTCCGTCCCAGTCAGTTCAAGCATTTCGCCGACCGTCACGGGCTTGCAGCAGCTTGAGCCGAAATTATACTCCGCCTTGTCGTCGAGCGGATTGAGCCAGAATTCAAGTTCAAAGCGAGCTATGTCCATCGTCCGCGTCTCCTTTCGTCAACGTCGTGATTATGCAGAAAAGCTGTGATTCCGTTCTTTATTCTTACACTATGCGGGAGCTTATTGCAATACTGCGGCGCGCAAAAATTATGACGGAAGTATAAAAAAACGCCGTCCGCAGAGACCAAGATTTTTTTGCGGTCCCTGTGGGCGGCGTGTGATTTCACAATGCGGCGGTAAATTCGCGGCGCGTCTCTATTTCTTGTCGTCGAGCGGAGGCAGCGGCTTTATTTTCTCGCCGTCGGTAAATTCGCGCTGCGGCCCTTCGGCTTTGTCGTAGACCCAGTTTTCAAATTTGTCGTAGATGGCATCGGACCACGAGGGGTTCGGCCACTGCTTCTTCTTTGCGGTGAGCGCGAGGCAGCCGCACATCATCGCGCCGAAGTAGAGGTATGGATGCTGCGTCGCAAGCGCGATGCCGAAGAATATAAAACAGAGCGATGCAAAGAGATCTCTGAAAAACATTTTTTCACACCCTTTTACGCTTATTTCCAGAACTATTATAGCCTCAACGGCGCCGCCGAAAAGCGCAGGAAGGCGGAAACGTCAAAGCGCGTTCAAAAAAACAGAGCCGCCCGCGATGGGACGGCCCTGTTTTTTGTTTCCGTGCGGTCTTTCCGCGTTATCCTACCAGGGCACACCGAGGACGACGTGCGGCAGGAAGAGGCAGACCTTCGGGATGTAGGCCGTGACGATGAGGACCGGCACCCAGCAGAGGACCATGAAGGTAAGCGCCGGCTTCATTATCTCGTTGATAGGCGCCCCTCCCACTCGTCCGCTTAGGTATAGGACAGGCGCGGCCGGCGGCGTGATGCATCCGAGGGCCGTGTTGACTCCGACGATGGCCGCGTAGTGAACGGGGTTGAAGCCGAGGTCGAGGATTATCGGGAGCAGTATCGGCGTCGTAAGGACGACGACGCTGATGTC
>DVKA01000118.1 GCA_018716365.1 Candidatus Caccocola faecipullorum | reverse complement strand
GCAAAAAGGGCGAACTGAGCATAGATGTTTTCACAAAGGGTCCATTTCGCCCAATCATCATCATATCCGAGCGACATTACCGCGTCGTCATAAGCGTTGCAGAGGATTGGATAGTTTATTTTATTTTTGAGGTCGTCCGTTCTGTGTACGGGGGCAACGCCGAAATATACCGGCATTGCCGCTTCGCACGGCGCGGCAGGCAGTATGCTGGTAGGAGATTCGGTCGTGCGTACTCCGTGAAAGAAAGCCATTTCTATTCACCGCCTTTTAAATATTTTTCGACCGCAATCAGCGCCTGGTGTTTCGCGCTGCCTTTTTCAGTGAGTTTTCTGCGGCACTCCATTACCTCTGACGGAGGTACGATGAGTGCAAAGAGCGAAGGACACGCTTCGCATTTTTCCTGTATATCTTTCGTGAGCCCGTCCCGGAACCCCATTCCAAAACGCAGCCCCTTCTTCGGCGCATTTGGTCCCAGATATATGCGAGGGCCGGTGAAGCTGAATCGCTCTACACCGGCCCTTGTATTCGTTTTTTCCGTTTCCTG
The DNA here is from genome assembly GCA_018716365.1 of Candidatus Caccocola faecipullorum. Taxonomy (GTDB): domain Bacteria; phylum Synergistota; class Synergistia; order Synergistales; family Synergistaceae; genus Caccocola; species Caccocola faecipullorum. Next base: position 8,077 of record DVKA01000118.1, on the reverse strand, counting down.
GCTATTTGGGATACTGCCAGTTTTCGGTATTGTCGTTTCCGTAACCTGTTCCATATATATCTATTTCCTCCTCTACGCTGAATTCTTCCGTATGCTGGCGCTCGTCGTACTGCAGGATGATGTCGCCGAAACAATACGGATATGCCTGATATTCAAAAGGGCCTCCCTCTAGCTTTCCAACTCGCCGCCACCTGCCGCCCATGTCGCAGTCTTTGAGCAGCGACTGCCGCAGCCGTTGGAGCATATTGAGCAGGTCGTGATAGCCGGGGCTGCATTTGTCGTCGTTGTTTTCTGTGCTGCAGTAGACACCGGCGATGATTCGCACTGTAAGCACCGATGTGCTGCCAGATTCGGGGTCTTCAAAATTTATAAGGCGGAAAATCAGCAGCGGGAAGTCGCTCGCTGGGGGCATGTCCTCTGTTCCTGGAATGTCGCCTATGTAACCGCGAACAGGAGGCAGATCTCCTCTGTCTTTGCTTTCAAGGCTTAAATCTTTTACGGCGTCGAGGCAGAACTCGCGCAGCGCGAATAATAGCTCTATCATGGCCTAAATCCCTTTCATGAGCCGCCGCTCCATGCCTTTCGCAAAGACTTCTTCGAGCGTCTGTTTCGTGGCCTCGGATACTTTCTCAGATACATCCTTATTACCTAACATCTGCGGCGTTGAAACTGTTTTGAATATATGAAGATCTCTGTTTGAGTCTTTATCTCGCGCACTCGGATTCTGACGCCTTGCAAGATGCACATTACCGCCCTTAAGCTCTATCCAGAAATAATCACGGCTGACAGCTCGTGAAACGCCGCGGAGAATTTGCGCCCTGTACCCAGACTTAGACGTCCACGCACGTTTTGGGTTTGCTTCGGACGGAGAAATATCGAAATTCAGAGCGCCGCGTGGACGGCCTCTGCTGGCGAGTTTGGCAACGATACTGCCGCCTTTGGCCAAGAACTCTTTTAAGTCTCTTTCCACGTTCCGCATACTTATCGTGTATGTCCGTGATATTTGGATAAGGGCCTCGTTGTGAGCTGTCTTAACAGCCCTGTTGACGCTGCTTCGCAGAACGGACTCCGTCTCGCGCGGCATGGCCGCGAGATAACGGCGAAGATCGTCGGCTCCATCGAGCTTTATTTCAACGCTTCGCGCCATTACGAATCCACCATCTCAAGTTCGATGCGCATCATGCCGCCCTCCTCGATTAGCTTCCGTACCGTCCAGCGGCCGACACGTCCCGCACGCTCGATGTCAACTCGCTTATTGATGATCGGCGGCTTCTTGAGCGCTCGGACAAAAAGCAAGAGGGAACGCCTGAACGTTCCCTCGTACTTCTGCCTTGCCGCCGCTTCGCCTGACGGGCTTAGCTCTTCGGCTACCGCTTTCATTCTTTCGCCGTCGAAGACGATTTCCTCGGCGAAATCATCCATCTCAAGAAATACGGCGTCGATGTCGGCGTCTATCTGCTCCTTAAGCGTCATTCTTAGCCGCCAACGCCGCCCGTTGTTACCGAGATGGTCGCCGCCATCATGCCTATTTTGCAGCGTGCCGTAGTGCCGGCAGACGCTTTCGGCGCGGCGACGACGCCGAAAAAGGTGTTGCTCGTCGCCGTCTTGGTAAGGCGTTTGTTGGTCGCATCCCAGTAAACGATGTCGCCGACTGCAAACTCGACAGAGGTCTCGGCCGCGATCTCCCAGATACCGTAAAGGGCGACCGTGCCGGTTGCGCCGGGGTCTATGTCGATTTCGGCGATGCCGCATAGATTGACGAGCGGCACGACGTCTCCGACGTTTATCTTTGCATCTCCGCTGTTCGTATAGTCTATAACTTTACCGGTCTGCACCGGCATTGCCTGTCTTGCCATCTGTCATACCTCCTTGTTACGCCGAGGGCTGCGCGCCCGGATTCTTGTACATTCCGCGGTACTCGTAGAGCCATACGCCGAAGTCGATGCGCACCTTGTATTCGATGCCGTCGATGTTCCACCCCTGCTGCTGCTCAATGACCGGCGACTGCTGACCGTTGAGGAACGCGACTTCCACCGTGTCAATCGCGGAGGGCGACGCCGTGAGATACCATGCCCACGGTTCAAGCTCGGCCTCAACGATGGGCGTAAAGGCGCTCTTGAACGGGTTGATCACCGACGGGTTCGTACCGCTTATGTCCGTGTCGCTGTAGAGCAGCTGGCGCGCAAGCGTTTCGAGTTCCGGCGGGATAATGAGATAGGTCGGCGTGAGGTTGAGCTTTACCGCATTTGCGTCCTTGCGGAGCCCCGTCTGGCGGCGCATGGCCACGCGCGCATCATTGAGCGACGAGATGCTGAGCACCGTGCCAGTCGAAGCGAGGTTTTTATGGTCGGTGCTGAATATAGCCTTGCCGTCTTCTGCAATTTTCGGGTTAGAGACGAGCATCTCATATACTTTTGCGTTTATCGTTCTCGCGGTCGCGCTGCCGAACATCTGCGGGATACGCGTGAACGCTCCGAGCGAATCGTTGATGATGGCCTGTCTCGTGAGAGCGAACTTCTTGCCGAAGGTTCCGATGCTGAAGGAATCCTTCGTCTCCATAAGGTCGGCCATCTTGTACTCGCCGTTCTCAAGCACAGGCTCAAGCATCGGGAATTCTCCGACTCGAATCTTATGGATCTCTTTGAAGTCTGAGGCACTCGCTATACCGCACCACTGCCGCCATGTCGTTGGAGCCTCGTTATAGGCGGAAAGCAGCGTGACGTTTGCAAGGTCGGTCATGATGACTGGGAAGTCGGAAGTCGAGAAAGCACGCTTTGCAACATCCTCAACCGGATCGCTGTAATGTACAGCCTCGCCGCCGCGGACTATACACTCGCGCGCAAGATCCAGGAGGCTGATGCTGCGGTAGTTTTCCGCGCCGGGAGCAAACTTGTCAGACCTGACGCCCATACGCATACGAAGTCCGTCGCGCACCGCGGCGCGGAACTTGTCGCGCTCGTCGCTGCCTATGCTCACGGACGGCCCGACGTTGATGCCGCCACGCTGCTTCGCGCTAGCATCGAGTATAGAACGGCAGACGTCGCCGACCGAGGTGCCATCTTTGATATATTTCGCCGTCTCCTCCTGCGAGACGCCGAAGCGCGCGCATATCGAGGATATTTTCGCGGCTCTCGCGCGTTCCGCTTCGCTTTTGTCTTCTCCGCCGTCCGGCTGAGGCGCAGGCTGCGGAGCTACTCGTCTCAGAGCGCCGCGGATGTCGTCGACGAAGCGCTGCGCTTCCGCGCGCTCCTCTGCTTCAACACCATCGAGCAACGTGCGGATTTTTTCGTCGAATCCGCTCTGCGTCAGCTTATCCGCGCCAAGAGCGCGGACGCACTCCATTACCTGTTCTCTGAATTTATCCACCTGTGGATCATCCCTTTCTATTATGCTCCTGCCGACGCCTACCGTTGGGTCTGCGGGGCAACTTACGATGCTGATTTCGTAAGGTTCCCATTTACGCGCTATTATCGCGGGGCCTTCTATGCCGTCACGCGATGTTTTACCGTCCCGGACTTCTTCCCACTCGTACACCCTGTACCCGACCGAGACGCCGCGAAGCGAGCCGCTTTTGACTTTGCGAAACACCGCATCGGATGCCTCGTCTTCGTCGAACGTAAGGCGGCACGAGCACTTCTGTGCCGCTGCGTCAAGCCTGACGTCATCCACGCGGCCTATGACCTGGCCCATATCGTGGTTATATAGGCCGACGCCTATCTCGCTGAGGCGTGTAAGGTCGACCGCACCCGGCGAGTGGTCGAGTATCTCGCGGTACCAGCTCCCGTCCCAGAAGTCATACCGGCGAATCCCGGCCGCAGACGAAAAAGAGAGCTCGACAGACCGCGAGCCCTCTTCCGGTGAAGCTGTTATCTGTAAATCCCTGAAATGCTCTTGCTGAGGCGAAAGATATAACTCCTTCGTCGCGGCGGGCTTATTCTTCCTGACTGCCATCTTCTCCCTCCTTCTTTTTGCCCGGCGGATTGTCCTCGTCTTCCATGAGCTTCTGGTAGTCCTCCGGCGAGGTCGTCTCCTGGCCATTCATCCAGGAGAGTTTTATGCCGAGCTCCTCTGCCGCGTCCATTTCGGATTTGCGCTGCTGTAAGACGTCGTACCAGTCTTTTCCCTGTTCGCCGCAAACCTCGCGGAGCGTCGTAATGCCAAGCGCAAGCTGCTTCTCGACTCCGGCGGCTTCTTTTTGTGGGTCTACCCATTTCCAGCCCGGAGTGCTCCATTGATGTCGCAAATAACGGTCGCGGGCCTTTTCGTCCTCGAAATACCCTGGAAGAGAGAGCTTGCCGGAAAGCAGCGCCGCCTCGATGAACCACTCATATACACGATCGCAAAAATCCGTCGTTATCTTCTTCTGCCGGCGGCGGAAGGTCTTGCGGTCCTCCAGCTGACCGCCGCGGAACGACGAATAGTTGACCTGTGAGACGTCCCTTGAAACCGTTTCGTATGAAAGACCGCGCGCCATCGCTATCATGCGGAGCAGGAACGAAACGAAGCCGCTGGCGTTCACGTTCGGCCTTCCCGGTGCAGGAAACAGCGGGTTGCCGTCGATATAGTTGATTTGACCTCGCTGGATTTTCTCAATCACTTTCCCGCTCGGCGTGTTATTACGCCGGCCTATGCCGGGGTTGCCCGCCGTGGGACTGACGAGCGCGGTAACTGCCGCCGCATTGCGCGACGCCTCAAGCTCGTTCGTTACATATTCCTGGAGGTTCCGCACTCGCTCAGAGCAGACCGTCATGTCGGACATCGAACGTATCTGCTGAGGCCGCTTTTTGGTGTGTATGTGTATGACGTCCTCGCGCGGGTAGCGGACTATCGTCTGGTCGCGGAAATATGGCATAGGGTCCGGCCGGAAGTGATAAGCGACCGCCTTCATGTGCTTGTCCACTTCGACACCGCCGAAGACATAATTACCGTTGCTCTGGAATACATCTTCTGCGAGCATATCCGGTTCAAGGAGCTGGAGCTTAAGAGGCAGAAAACCCTCTGGGTCTACGACTTTGAGTATGAAAATTTCGCCGTCAATTTCCCAGCGGCGGACGATTATCTCAAGCAGCTCGCCGAACGAGCTGTCGCCGGTTACGTCGCAGTTCTCGGCCTGTGACCACTTGTTCCACAGCTCTTCAATACGATCGTTTACCGCGTCGAGAGGTTTTCCGCGTGCGCTCATGGCGCGGGCTTCAAGCCCAAAGCCGCCTTCGACAACATTGCGGACGATAGCGTCGATGATGCCCTCGGTCACGTCTCCGTTGCGCTCCATGTCGCGCATACGCCCACGAACCAGACCGCGATGCGGAGCATCGGTCATTTCCGGCGTCGCGTTTTGAAGCGGGAACCAGTTGCCGCCCTGCGGGTCGACACGCGCCGCGTCATAGCTGCGCAACGCCATTCGGAACTGGGCCCTCCTATACCCCCAATGCGGAGACAACCAGCCACAGAAACGGTCTAAAACTGTAAGATGATTCATCGCCCGTTCCACCCCATAAATGTAACCGAGCCGCCGAGCTGTGCAGCGCTGAGCTCTGACTCAAGATCGCTGCGCCACGCCCGAAGCTGCGCGAGGTCGGCCTTGGTTACGGAGCGCGAGCCGATCTGGTAGCTCTGCGCGCCGCGCGCGATCGCGCGCATGGCGGCGATGACGTCGTCAAGCTCCTCACGTATCTCTTCAACTGTTCGCATTGCATTCCTCCTATTCCTCCACTCACAGCGTGCGTGCGCCTGCAATTTCGGCCGCCGCGAAGTTCCCGACTTCGCAGTCGAGCATGTGGTTGTCTATGCCGTCCATGATGGGCTTGTAAAACTGCTTCGCGCGCCCCTTGCGGTCGTACTCCGTGACTTTATGTTCGCTGCAGAGCTGGTCGGCGTACTGGCGAGGTACGCCTTCAAAGACGTTGAAGCTGCCGCGCGCGCCGGTTTCTCTGTTAAGGCGGCCGTAAATCATATCCTTGTAAAACTCTGTGTCGAGCAGCATGAGCTTGAGGTCCGTATACTTCATTTTGTCGATAGTGCCGACACGGTACGGGATGCCCTTTGACGAGGTCTCGTCCAAGCCTTTGCTCGGCGCGGTCAGCCCAGGATGCTCAGCGCAGAACTCGTACACCTCTTCCGTGCGGTAGCCGGAGTCGATAAGCGCGAAGTAAACGCGGAAAGCCTCGCCTGTGCCTTCTTGCCTGTACTCGCGGTCGAGTATGTCCTCTATCTCAGTCCACGTTTCGCAGATTCCGGGGCCTCCGCCATAGTCGACAAGCCAGCTCGTCATGTTCTCGCCCCATGCACGCACAGCCCACCAGAAATGGTCCTTTTGCACGTCGACCGCCGCAGTGAGCATGCGCGCCTCTTTCGGCACAGTGCCGCGCTCGTAATTCTGCTGACGCTGCATGACGATGTCGGACCGCATACGCGCCGACTGATTTACCCAGGGCTCGCCGAGCCAGCCGTTCACAAAGTTCATAAGTTTTTCAGGCTTATCCTTGGATTCGAGGAACTCCTTGGCCACGTCGCCGAAGCGTTTCCATGGCGAATAAATCGTCGAAATGTTATAGGCTATGTGGCGCGGCCGCGTTATGAGCGGCACAGTCGGCAGCCAGTCGTCAGCGTCCTTGTCGTACTCGACCGGCCGCCAGACGCCGGCGAGCAGCATCATGTGCTTGTGCTTGTCCAATATCCGTTTACGGCAGTTCGGACATTCGAGCCACGCGCGCTCTGTAACCTCTTTGAGGCGGACTGACGGAGCGTACTCGTTCAGCTCTTCCGGCCATTTGATGTGCTTAAGCCGCATGACGAACATTTCGTTACAATGAGGGCAAGGCACGAAATATTTTTTCTTGATGTCAGCATGAATGAACGACTGCCAGATATGTCCTTCTTCGATAGTCGGGCTTGAGACCTCGACCTCTTTCCGGCGGTAATATGTCTTCGTGCGTTCTGAGGCCAACTTGAACGGATCAGCGTCGTTGCCGGCGCGCAGCGGGAATTTATCCGCCTCGTCGTAAAAGACGTACCGCACCGGACGCGAGGCGAGCTGAGAAGGGCTGTTTGCGCCGACAAAGGCGATGTCCATACCGAGAAAATAAAGCCGCTGAATCTCGGAGCGTTCATAGTCAAACTTCTCGCGCACTGGCCGGCACGTCCGTATAAACGACCTGAAACGGCCCTTGCTGATGTCTTTCGCCAGCATATCCGTAGGCAGTACGTAGAGCAGGCTTCCCTGGTCCTGGTCTATCGCGTAGCCCACCATGTTGTATTCGCACTCCGTCTTGCCTAGCTGCGTTGCAAAGGCGAGTGTTATCTTTGTGACGCTTCTAGCCTTAAACATGTCCATGGGCTCGCGCAAATACGGCGTGCGGTCCGTCCTCCACGGACCGGCGAGTTCAGAATACTCGCTTGTGAGCACGCGGTTCCGGTCGGCCCACTCGCTTACACTAATCTTCTCCGGCGGCCTCAGAGCCTCCAGCTCCGCCCGCGTCCAGTTCGCTTTTACCGCCGATGCCGTCTCGGCTGTACGTTTTGAGTATTTCATATATCGCCTTCTCTACCTCCTCTTCCACATCGCTGCGGATGTCTGGATCCGGGAAGCGGAAGCCGACCTGTACCGGAATGGCGAGCAGCGCGGCTTTAAGTTCGACGCATCTCGCGGCCCATTGGGCCGTTATCTCGTCGCGTTCCATGAGCTCGCCCTCTCTTTCGCGGCGCGCCATCTCGCGGAGCTTTGCTTTTTCTTCGGCCTCGAGCGCAGTCGCGCGAAGCAGCCTGTCTTTGTACTCGGAAACGTCTATGACTTCGTCGCCGCCCGACAGCTTCTGCTGCAAATACATGCAGTACGCCTTCACGGTGCTGTACAGGTCAAACTTCCCTCGCGCAGCCTTCGGCAATATCCGCTTGGCGACTAGCTGCTCAATGCGCCGCTCGCTGAGATTGAGCAGATCGGCGATGACCTTCTTCGAGCAAAGATTTTCGTTCCCATTCACATAAAGACAACCTCCAATAAAAAAGCCGCCCTTTCGGGCGGCCTTGCTTTGTTTATGCTTTGCGTATTTTCATATTTTATATAAAGCGATTTCCATTC
>DVKA01000117.1 GCA_018716365.1 Candidatus Caccocola faecipullorum | reverse complement strand
TAGGCTTCAACAAACTCGGCTGCGAGTGGGTATAGGGAGGTAACTGACATGACCATCAGAGTTGTACATTACATCAACCAGTTCTTCGCCAACATAGGCGGAGAAGAGAAGGCCGACCACCAGCCCGAAGTACGCGAAGGCGTAGTCGGACCCGGCCTCGGACTTCAGCAGGCCCTCGGCGCGGAAGCCGAAGTCGTCGCCACGGTAATCTGCGGAGACGGCTACTACGGCGAGCACACCGAAGACGCGCGCGCGAAATGCCTTGAATTTGTAAAGGCGCAGAAGCCCGACCTCTTCATCGCGGGACCGGCCTTCAACGCCGGACGCTACGGCTTCGCCTGCGGCGACATCGCGGCGACGGTCGGCAACGAACTCGGCATCCCGGCGGTAACCGCGATGTACCAGGAGAACCCCGGCGTCGAGCTCTACGCGAAGAAAGACTACCCGAACACCTACATCGTCCCCTGCGCCGACAGCGCCCGCGGCATGGGCAAGGCCCTTCCCGCGATGGCGGCGCTCGGACTCAAGCTTGCGAAGCACGAGCAGATGGGCCCCGCCCGCCTCGAAGGCTACATCCACCGCGGAATGCGCAAATCCTTCTTCCATGAGAAGAGCGGAGCCGAGCGCGCGGTAGAGATGCTCCTCAAGAAGCTCCGCGGCGAAGAGTTCCGCACGGAGTACGAGATGCCGGTCTTCAAGAAGATCCCGCCGGCAGAGCCGATCAAAGACCTCAAGCACGCGACCATCGCCCTCGTCACCTCCGGCGGCATCGTCCCGAAGGGCAACCCGGACCACATCCGCGTCTCCTCGGCTGAGAGCTTCGGCGAGTACGACATATCGCAGCTGACCGACCTCAACCCCGACAACTACGAGTCCATCCACGGCGGATACGACCGTCAGTGGGCCAACCTCGACCCGGACGTCGTCGTCCCGCTCGACGAGATGCGCGAACTGGAGAAAGAGGGCGTCTTCGGAAAGCTCTACGACAAATTCTACACGACGACCGGAACGGGAACCGCAGTCGCCTTCGCTGAGAAGTTCGGCCAGGAGATAGGCAAGAAGCTCAAAGAAGCGGGAGTTGACGGCGTGATCCTCACCTCCACCTGAGGAACTTGCACTCGGTGCGGTGCATCGATGACAAGAGAAATTGAAAACGCGGCCGGCATCCCCGTCGTTCAGATAGCGACCATCGTTCCTATCATGCTCACGGTCGGAAGCAACAGAATAGTCCCGGGCGTCGCGATTCCGCATCCCGTCGGAGAGCCCGAGCTCGGACCCGAAGTCGACAAGGCTGCCCGCAGAGAGCTTCTCATGCGCGCCTTCAAGGCTATGACCACCAAAATCGAAGAGCAGACCATCTTCGAGAAGAACTAATTCGCTACACAAATGCGGGCGGCGAAAACGCCGCCCGTTTTTTGTATCTTTGTGTATTTGCACGAATACTTCCTAAGCCTTTTGAAGTAAAATAATTTTGTCACAAACGAGGCCGTGCGACATCGGTCTTGGAGGTAGTGCCATGACGGAGAGAATCTTGCGTATAGTGACGAACAATCCTTGGATTGAGCGCAATGCGGCGGTTCCATACGAGATAACGCTCGTCGAAGGCGATCCGTTCGCCGCGCTCGACAAAACGGAAGAGCTGCTCCAGCAGGGCTGGAAGCTCGTATCAGCTCCGCTTCCGCCGAACGTCCCGATAATGCGCGGTCCGTATAGATCGCTCGTTATAGAAAAAAACGACAAGCAGTATGACAAAGAGGGACTAATCGCGCTGCATAAGGCGCGGGAGCGTTATATAATCGAACGCAACCATCCGAACCTCCCAACACCTGGAGAAGACTTCGGGATAATCGACAGGCAGATGCTTCAGCGCTCGCTGCGCGATGCGATGCTGCTCGACATCGAAGAAAACTAAAAGAGCATAAAAATCGCTATCGACTTTCCGCGCTCAAGATGCTAAGATAGCACTATGTGCAACACGGAACATATAAAAAATAATCAATAGGAGGAGTAATACAATGATTGATCTTACCAAAGAGAATTACGAAGCTGAAGTAAAGCAGGAAACCGCGAAGCCGGTTGTCGTAGACTTCTGGGGCCCGCAGTGCGTCCCCTGCATGGCTCTTAAGCCGAAGTATCACGATATGGAGCATGAGTTCGGCGACAAGGTTAAGTTCACCGCCGTCGACTGCTCCACCAACAAGAGAGTCGCGATGGCCTTCCGCGTCATGGGCCTTCCGACCTTCCTCTTCTTTAAGAACGGCGAGGAAGTGAAGCGCCTCTCCAAGGAAGAGTGCACCGAAGAGTCCATCCGTGCGACCATCGAAGAGCTCGCGAAGTAAGCGTAAGTTACTTTAACCAAATATTGGCGAGAGCCGGCGGCAACGCCGCCGGTTTAGCAATAAATCACAACTAGGAGGTATCTGACCATGGGAAAACTCAATGGTAAGAAATTACTCCTGCTTGGTGAAAGAGACGGCGTTCCTGGGCCCGCTATGGAAGCGTGCCTTAAGGATTCCGGCGCAGAGATAGTATTCTCCGCGACGGAATGCTTTGTCTGAACCGCGGCAGGAGCAATGGATCTGCAGAACCAGCAGCGCATCAAAGACGCTGCTGAAAAATACGGCGCCGAGAACTGCGTAGTAGTACTCGGTTCTTCGGATGCGGAAGGCGCGGAAATCTACGCCGAAACCGTAACGAACGGCGACCCGACCTTTGCAGGCCCGCTTGCTGGAGTCTCGTTGGGGCTCCCCGTGTATCACATCTTTGATGAGGCTATTCGTGAAGAGTGCGATCCCGCCCAGTGGGAAGAGCAGATTTCTATGATGGAAATGGTCCTTGACCCCGAGGCGCTCGCTGCCGCAGTCAAAGGAATGCGTGATCAGTACAGCAAAGTAACCCTGTAATCAATCACCAAAAGCACCAAGAAGCCCCTGACTCGCCAGGGGCTTTTATTTTTGTCTTGCGCATTGCAAGCTTGTAAACTTTTCAATTATACTGATATGGAAGTGCATTCAGCGGGCGCGGAGAGAAAAATACGCGCCGCGCGTGCATCAAGCGAAGGAGGAAAAAACATGCACAGGAAATCCAGAGCGCTTTTTTTGATTGCCGCGGCGCTTTTATTGTTGACGGCGGCGTTTGCGGATACGGCGAAGGCCCAAGAAGCAGGCACGTGGGAAGAGCTTGAGGCGGCGCTTGCAAAGGCGGCAGCGTAACGCTTACTGCCAACGTAGAGGGCTCGACGCAGCTTTACGCCGCGCCCGGCGACACGGAGCTTGACCTTAACAACTTTACGATAACATACAGCGGCGCTGAAGCGCTCTTCAACATTGAAGAATCGCTCCGCATCACAGACGAAAATCCAAAAGGCTGCGGCAAAATCCTCACGAACGGAGTAAAGCTCGCCGAAATGGGCAAGGACGAATACGGCGACGATATACAGCTGCTCGGCATACATCGCGGCATATTCGACACAGACCCCACGGATTATCTGATGCTCAACTTCGACCAACAGCCGAGCGATATCATGACTGAGCGCGATGGTCTCTGGTTCGTAAGGGAAAAATACACGAAATACGAAGCCGGTACTGAGCCATCCGTGCTCATACTGACTCAGGGCGGCGAGGCTCAAACACTCTCGGTTAAGATGGCGGATTACCAAGGCAATATTCTTGACACATCGCAATACGAAATTACTTCCGCCGATATAGCGCCCTACACAGAAGACGGCGGCGAATCCGACGAAGGAACACAGCCGGAGGGGACTGATGAATCTGGAAACGAACCAGCGGATGAAACTCAGTCGGTGTGCGATCCTGTTATAAACCATGCGGATAACACCATTACCGTGAAGCCGCTCTCCTCCGGCGTCGTCGTGTTTAATGCGACGCTGAGGCTGACAGACACCAGTGACCCGTCGTACAAGACAGAGTACGAAGTTAACGCCGACATCGCCGTTGAAAGCAACGAAGGCTACACGCTTTCGTTCTCTGAGGACACTGTATGGACCGTTCCCAACCAGCCGGCCGTCGTAACCGTGACGCTGACGGACGCAAACGGCGAGGTCGTAGACCCGTCCGAGTATAAGCTTCTCCTCGAGAGCGACGCGCAGAACGACGAGGACACAAAGGTAGAAATCAACGGCCATCAAATCACAGTCACGCAGACAGACGACTGGGAGGAGGACGTAGTCATTTACGCGATGGAGTCCGACTCAGAAGCGAGCGGCGCGGAGACGCGCAGCGCCGCCGTCTCTCAGGACTCCAGCGAACCGCTCAAGCTCTACAAGGTCGCGACGCTACACATACGCCCCGAGTCTGAACGTCCGGCCGCGGCCTCCGGCGGCAGCGGCGGCGGATGCAATGCGTTCGGCGGA
>DVKA01000116.1 GCA_018716365.1 Candidatus Caccocola faecipullorum | reverse complement strand
GAGAATCCTTCCGCCTCGCCTGCGGCTATACGAAATGGGATATAGTCGGCGAGATATACGCGCTCGGCATGTATCCGAAAGACGCCGTCGCGACCGGCGGTCAGAAATATATGGAAGAAGCTTACGAACTGGGAAAGAGGCTGTAAAATGAAAAACTGCGTAGTGACGGGCGGCGCCGGATACGTCGGCAGCCATTGCTGCAAGGAGCTGGCGAAGGCCGGGTATAATCCGGTGACCGTGGATAATCTGTTCCGCGGGCACAGAGAGCTTGTCAAATGGGGGCCGTTCTGCGAATGCGACGTGCTCGACACGGAACGTCTTTCGAAGATATTTGAAGAGTATAGGCCCGAAGCCGTCTTTCACTTCGCGGGGCTCACATACGTCGGCGAGTCCGTAGAGCATCCGGAAGACTACTACCGCGTCAACACGGCGGGGACGCTGTCGCTGCTATCCGCGATGATGCGCGGCGGCTGCGATAAAATAATCTTCTCAAGCACCGCCGCGACCTACGGGAACCCGCTCTACACTCCGATAGACGAGAAACATCCGCAAAGCCCGATCAATCCCTATGGTGCGAGCAAGCTTTTCATCGAGCGCATGATGGAGGACTTCTCCTCCGCCCACGGCATAAAATTCGCAGCGCTGCGCTACTTCAACGCCTCGGGAGCCGACCCGGAGTGCGAGACGGGCGAGCTGCACGAGCCTGAAACGCACCTCATCCCGCTCATAATATTCGCCGCGCTCGGACGGCGCGCCGACATAAAAATTTTCGGCCGCGACTACGACACGCCCGACGGCACAGCCGTGCGCGACTACGTCCACGTGACGGACCTCGCCTCCGCGCACCTGAAGGCGCTCGAAAAGCTCAAGTCCGACGGAAAGAACCTGAAGCTCAACCTCGGCACGGGCTCCGGCTACTCCGTGCTCGAAGTGATAAAATCCGTCGAGCGCGTCTCGGTCAAAAAAGTCCCCGCGCACGACGCCCCGCGCCGCGCCGGCGACCCGCCCGTCCTCGTAGCCGACTCAACCGCCGCACAGCAGACGCTCGGCTGGCAGCTGAAACACTCGTCGATTGACGAAATCGTCGAAACCGCGATAAGGTGGCACGAAAGACACTGACAGTAATAAAAATCGCCGGAGCTGCGAATACGCGAAGCTCCGGCGATTTTTTGATATTCCGTTCGATTGCTGAGGCTACAGAAATTCCTCCGTGCTTTTGACGATGCGGAAACTGAATTTGTCGGACCATTCTTTGTACGTTGCGGAGACTGACGCGGCGTCGGGGCCGACGCAGCTCATGCAGTCTTCCATGATGAAGATTTCCGGACGTTTCTTTTCTTTTTCCATCGCTTCGCAGATTTGCAGGACGCTCTGGGCGACGCAGTAGTCGCGCGCTTCGCCGGCGATTACGAGCTTGTCGCAGCGTTTCAGGTCGTCGAGCAGCTCGCGGTTCGCGTAGCTGCCGCCGGGGTCGTATTCGGGGCTGACTATGCCGTAGAACTCGGTCGCGGGCAGCGTGCCCTTGACGATTTTTTTGAGGCCGGCCTCGCGCGCGGCGGAGAAGAAGTGGATCATGTTCGAGAACTGGTTTTCGAGTGCGCAGCCGGTCGTTCCCGCGATGCAGTGGTATGGCCATATTACGAGCTGTTTCTGCCCGCCGGTCTCGAGGTATTCGAGATATTCCTCGCTTTTCTCTTTTTCGTAGAGCGGACGCCAGCGGCCTTCTTTCACATCTTTGGCCGTGATTACGGTGAAGGGCGCGGGCATCTGTCCGTCCGCGCCGCGCCACCAGCACTGGTGGAATATCTGGCGCGGCGAGTGCGTGTCGAGCGAGGCGGCGATTTCCGTTATCTTCGTCATGTTTCTGTAGATGAAGCGCGTGAGGCGCTCTGTATCGCCTACGGAGCCCGCGACGCCGAGCGGGCCGCCCTCTATGAAGTCGCGCTGCATGTCGACGCATAGGAGCAGCGTGCGCGTTTTGTCTTTCGCGGCGCGCGGCAGCTCTTCGGCGCAGGCTTTCGCGAGCAGTTCGCCGAGCGCGAACGGGTTTTCGTCTTTGCCTATGTGTTCTACGCTTACGATTTCTTCAAACGCTGTCTTCATTTTATATAACATCTCCGGCTGTCGTTTTTTTTGCGGCGCTGAGCGCGCATACGTAAAAGACAGGAGCGGCGCGCCGTCCTGTCTTTTTTATTTTTGCGGATGCTTTTACTTTATCGTTATTTCTTTGGTCGCCGTGCCCATTATGTTGCAGACGAGCTCGACGGAGAGCTTGTCTCCGGGCTTCACGCCGCTGAGCTCGACCGTGTCGGAGAATCCTTCGTTCGTCCCCTGCGAGTCGTATCTCTCGGAGACGAGCTGGCCCGACGGGCCCGATACGGACATGCTCATGACGTAGTGCTTCGTCTTGTCGTTGACGCGGTGGTCGGCCTTGACCGAGAGCGTCTGTCCCGCGCCGTCCCAGCTCAGCTTGACGTTCGTCGGAGGATGGGCGGCGGCCTGTCCGGCGACTGCCACTGTCAATATAAACGCCAATGCCGCCAATTTTTTGATTGTCACCGCGATGGCCTCCTTTTCTCACGTTTATTATCTGGTAATGATTATACCTTATAATTGTGATTTTTTTGAGGCAGCGGCGCGGCGGATGTCCGCTATATAGCCGCCATTATCTTCGGCAGAGCTTTTTTTATGACCTCGACGCCGCGCAGGAATTCCTTGATTTCTATCTGCTCGTCGGAGCTGTGGTCGTAGCGCGAGTCGCCGGGGCCGTAGGCTCCCATCGGGCAGCCCCACGGCGAGAGTACGTTGAAGTCGCAGGTGCCCTGTTTGGCGAGGACGCGCGGCGGCTCTCCGCTGACTTCGCGTATCGCGTTGCGGAAGGCGCGTATCACGGGGTCGGATTTGTGAACCTCGTGCGGCGGAACGTACTCGATTATCTCGAGGCCGACCTCGAAGGCCGCGGCGGTCTCCTTGAGCATGAGCTCGAGCTCTTCCTTGTCCGCGCCGATCGGCGTGCGAAGGTCGAGCGTTATCGAGGCGGAGCGTTTGCCGGCCTCGTGGCCTTCCATTTCCATGACGGCGATGTTGTAGCCGTTGCCCATGTTCTTAGTTATCTGGATGAGCGAGGCGGCGGCGTTGACGGCGGCGGTCATCGGGCCGGGGCTGCCGGAGCGGTGCGCGCCGCTGTCTTCGGCGACGAGCGAGAAGAGTATGCGCCCGCGGTAGGAGAGCGCGACGCCCTGGCTGCCGGTCGGCTCGCCTATGACGAGCGCGGCGGGCTCGTGGAGCGGCATGCGGAAGCGCGCGCCGCGCGAGTCTATCTCTTCGCCGACGGCGGCTACGAAGGTGACGCGCCAGTCGTCGGGGATTTCGACCGCTCCGCCCGCGACGGCGAGCGCGCAGCATGGGCTTTTCGCGTCGACGGAGCCGCGCCCTATGATGCGGTCCTCGGTGACTGTGAATTTCGGCCCGCCGGGGACGGTGTCTATGTGGCTCAGGAGCACGAGCTCCTTGTCGCCGTTGCCGCGCGTCGCTATGACGGAGCCAGCGCCGTCGATGTGCGCCGTCTCCCAGCCGAAGCGCGGCAGGCGGTCGCAGAGCATGCGCGCCGCGTTTTCTTCCTGGCGCGTCGGGCTCGGTACGGCTACGATGTCGATGAGGAGGCCGACCGATTCGGGAAAGCGCATCAGGCTTTTCCTCCCTTTGCCGCAAGCTCGCGCATGGTGCGTTCGAATATTTCGACGCCCTCGGCGGCGGCCTCGCGCGTCACGGCGAAGGAGGGCAGGAAGCGCACGACCCTCGGCCCAGCGGGGAGCGAGAGGAGCCTGTTGTCCTGGAGCGCCTTGACTATGTCCTGCGAGGGCATCTCGCTTTCGACGCCTATGAGCAGGCCGTCGCCGCGCACGGCGCTGACGAGCGGGATGTTTCTGCTCTCTATTTCGGAGCGGATGAAGGCGCCGAGCTCTTCGGCGTGGGCGCAGAGGTTTTCGCTCTTGACGAGCTTTAGCGCCGCCGCCGATACGCGCGCGACGAATTCGTTGCCGCCGTAGGTGGAGCCGTGCGTGTGCGGCGGGAAGTCGCCGAGCTCGCTGCGCCAGACGACGGCTCCGGCGGGCAGTCCGCCCGCGAGCCCCTTCGCGACGCAGATTATGTCGGGCTCGAGGCCGTGGCGGTACGATGCGAAGAAGCTTCCGCAGCGTCCGAGGCCGGTCTGCACCTCGTCGGCGACGAGCAGCGTTCCGTGCGCGCGGCAGGCTTCCGTTATCGCGCGGCCGACTTCCTCCGGTATCGGGTAGACGCCTCCCTCGCCCTGCACGGGCTCGATGAATACGGCGAGCGTCGCGTCGGTGATTTTTTCGGGAATTTCTTCGGGCGCGTAGTGCTTCGCCGCGTGTATGAACGAGGCGAAGGGCGCGCGGTATTTCGGGTTGAAGGTGAGGCCGAGCGAGCCGCAGCTGCGTCCGTGGAATCCGCGGCGCGCCGCTATGATTTCGTCGCGCCCCTTGCGCAGCGCGGCGGCGAGCTTGAGCGCGCCCTCGATGGCCTCGGTGCCGCTGTTGCATAGAAATACGGTCGCGTCGCATCCCATGCCCTCGGCGAGGAGGTTCGCCACCTCTTCGCGCACGGGCGAGTCGTAGCCAGCGCCGCAGCTCCATACGCCGGCCTCGGCCTCTTTGACGGCCTCCAGCAGCGCGGGGTGCGCGTGGCCGAAGAGCGCCGCGCCGTGGCCGTTGAAGAAGTCTACGTAACAGCGTCCCTGCGCGTCCCAGACATACGGCCCGTCTCCGTGCGTCAGCACGAGGCCGCGTCCGCCGAAAAGCTTGCTTAACGAACCAGACATGTAGCGCGTCCCTCCTCGGCGTTCGCTATGGGCGACTGTACGCGCCCGTCGGCGAGATATACCCTTGGCACGGAGAGTTCGAGCGCCTCTTTGCAGGCGACGAGCTTCCTTTTCATATTGCCCTCGGCGTAATGCTCTATAATGTCCCACTGCGCGAGGCGGCCGGACGTTATGAGTGAATCGGGGTCGTTCACGTCTTTCATGAGGCCGGGGACGTTTGAAAGGATTATCATTGCCTCGGCGCGCACCGCGCCTGCGATCTGAGCGGCGAGGCGGTCTCCGTCGATGTTGAGCGATATGGAAAGTTCCGCGTCGAGAGCGAGCGGCGGCACGACTGGGACGGTTCCCCCGTCGAGCATCGAGAGCAGCGGCGCGGCGTCGATTTTCGTTACAGTGCCGCTGTAATTGCCGCGCAGTATCCTTATGCGCCCGTTCACGCTCTCGCGCAGGAAGTCCTTGCGTTTGGCGACGGCGTAGGCGGCTTTCTCCGGGTCCGCCTGCTCGGCCTTCACGCCGCGCTCTGCTAGAAGCGCCTTTATGCGCGCGCCGTACGAGAGTGCCGCCTCGCGGAAGAGCTCGCGCTCCTTCTCGCCGACGAAGCGGCTTCTGTATCCGCTCGGGCTCGTCACCATGCGTATAGCCACGCCGCGCTCGGCGCAGAGGTCGTTCATAACGCCGCTTGCGCCGTGTACGACTATCCAGCGTTCGCCTGCGGCCGTCCTTTTCGCTACTTCATCCATGAGCGGTTCGAGCGCGTTGCCCGAAGCTCCGCCGATTTTTACGACTCCTATCATCTTTATATACCTCCTACGCGGGGTAGACGGGCATCATGTCGAGCCCTTCCGTCTCGTCGAGGCCGAACATCAGGTTCGCGCACTGGACGGCGGAGCCCGCCGCGCCCTTCATCAGATTGTCTATCGCCGAGGCCGCTATCATACGGCGTCCGTCCTCCGCGAGCATGAAGCCGGTCAGTACGCGGTTGCTGCCGAGGACGAAGCGTGGATCGGGAATGCGGAAGTGCGCGGGCTTCGCGGGCGTGAACGAGACGAAGGGCTCGCCGTTCCACGCCGCGCGGTAGAGCTTCCATATCTCGGCCTCGCGCACCTGGCGGTTCAGCGTAACGTGGGCGAGGCACTGGATGCCGCGCACCATCTCCGCCGTCGTGACGCCCATGGTGAAGGCGCTCATCGGCAGAGAAAGCTCCTGCACGACCTCCGCCATGTGGCGGTGCACGAAGGGGCTGACCACGCGCATCGCGCGGCTGCGCATCGCATGCGCCGAACCTTCGTCGGCGTTCGCCCCGGCCTCGGACGAGCCGACGCGGCACTCGACGCGGGCCTCCTCTATAAGCCCCGCCTTAGCGAGCGGTAACAGCGCCGTTATGACCGAAGTCGCGTTGCAGCCGACGCCGGAGATGATGCGCGCCTGCGCCATCTCCGCGCGGTGTAGCTCCGGCAGCCCGTAGACGGCCTCAGAAAGAAGCTCCGGCGCGGGGTGGTCTACGCCGTACCAGTTTTTATACTCTTCCGCGCTGCGCAGGCGGAAGTCCGCAGAAAGGTCGACGACGCGCTCGCCAGCTTCGAGCCTGCGCACGGCCTCCTGCGCCGAGGCGCGGTGGGGCAGGGCGAGGAACGAAACCGCTGGCGAAAGCTGCGCCGCCTCCTCAGGCGAAATGAAGGTCATCTCGTTGTAGACGTGGCGCAGATGCGGGTGCGCCGCGCCCACCGACGTGCCGGCCTTCGAGCGCGAAACGGCTCCTATTACCTCAAAATGCGGATGACGCGCGAAAATGCGGAGCAGCTCTGCTCCCGCAAAGCCCGTAGCGCCCCATATCGTTACAGGAATTCTCTCTGACATCAAAAATTCTCCCCTTCGAAAAATTTATAAAAACTCAAAAATAAAGGCCCGCTTCCGTATGGAGCGAGCCGTGAATCCGCCGTCAGCGTCCGAACGCTAAAAACTTCCGGCAAACGTACACGACCCGCCGAGCGAGCGCTTTATGCGCTTGCACTTTCCGCGCTTTATGAGCGTCGTGCGGGCCGCGGAAATATTCATTTTTATCTTCTCTTGTTCCACGCAGCCTCGACGACCGCGCCCGGAATGTCCTTACCGGTCGGCGCTATCGAGTTGCGGAACTCTCCGCCGTCGTTGACCTCGTTGACGAGCCACTGCCCGCCGCGTTTGAAGAGGTCTATCGCGAGGAACTCGCCGCCTATCGCGGCGTGTACGGAGCGGAGCAGCGACGACACTTCGTCGTCGAGCGGCATATTCGAGGCCGAGCCTCCGCGCGCCGTGTTCGTGATCCAGTGCTCGCTCGTGCGTGCTATCGCGCAGAGCGGCTCTCCGTCCACGACGAAGGCGCGTACGTCGAAGCTGCCTTTATCGACGAACTCCTGAATATAGAAGGTGTTGTGGATCGCTCCGAGCATGGCCTTGTGCTCGAAGACCGCCTCGGCGCTCTCCCTGTCGTTGAGTTTCGCAAGCAGCCGCCCCCAGCTGCCGGAGACGGGCTTGCAGACGGCGGGATAGCCGAGACGCTCGACTGCGTCAAGCGCGCCCTCCTGCGTGAAAGCGACGAGATACTTCGGCTGCGGTATGCCGGCCTGCTCAAGCACGCACGATGTCGTCAGCTTGTTTCCGCATATCCCCATGACGCGCGACGGGTTGACGACGCGGATTCCCTGCGTCTCAAGCATCTGCGCGACCGCCTCGTTCTGGTTGTGCGAGACGCAGCGGGCGAGCACCACGTCGTCCTGCGAACAGAACGGCTCGCCGCCGAAAACGGTGTCCGAGACGAGCTGAAGCTCGCACGGTATGCCGAGGCGCTCCGCCGCCTCTTTAAGCAGCTTCTCTTCGGTGCGCAGGCGCGTGAAGAGAATGCGCAGGACGGCCATTATTCTCCCCAGTCTTCCTGAACCTGCGGCGCTTCCTCAAGCGTGAGCGGTTCGAGCGAAACTACTTCGAGCTCCGTCCCGCAGTCGGGGCAGATGACGAGCTCGCCTTCGCAGCAATCGTCCGGGACGGTGACATTGGCCTCGCAAACTACGCATACAGCTTTCATAAAAATAACCTCCAGTAAAAAATTTTATTTTATTAAACTTTAGCGAACTTTTTATTTTTCATTTATCTAATAATTTGTCTTCTACAACCTCGTTGTCGCCTGAAATTCTTACGGCGGTTTATAAATAGCTGTAGATTTAACTATTTAGATTGGATAAAATAATAAAAAGTTCATTTATCCTGGTGAGGTATGATACACCCAAGATTTTATTTGTCAAGAGCAGAATACGGCCTGCATCCGAGGAAAAACGATTTTTTTCTCTTTTTGCCGGCCTTGCGATGCGGCGGCTGTTTACGGCGCGCGCCGGAGCGCGGCGGCGGACGCGTGAAATTGAGGCGCGAGCGGTGAATAGGGGAAAAGTCCGGCGCTTCGCGCGCATCACGGCGCTCCCGTTGAAGTTTCGGAAAATCGGCCGCTTCGCGCCGCCTCCGTGAAGCCCCGGCGCGCGGCTGCGCGTGAGGCTGGCGGCTGCGCGGCGGAACGTCCGCCGCAGCGCGCGCGTTTGTATTTTCGCGCCGCTTCATATAAGATAGCTCTGTATCGCATAATCCTCTGAAATCGGGGTGATAGTATGCCGGTTTGGGAAATCATCGGGCCCGTAATGGTCGGGCCGTCGTCGAGCCACACCGCGGGAGCGGCGCACATCGGGCGCATCGTCCGCATGTGCTGGGGCGGCGAGATAAAGAAGGCGGCGCTCTATATGCGCGGCAGTTTTGCGAGCACCGGCGCGGGCCACGGAACCGACAAGGCGCTCGTCGCGGGGCTCATGGGCATGGCGCAGGACGACCCGGGCATAAGGCGCGCCTTCGAGCTTGCGCGCGAGGCCGGGATGGAATTTGAGTTCCACGTCGAAGAGGTCGCGGGCGCGCACCCGAATTCCGTGCGCGTCGTCGTCGAGGGCGACGGGCGCACGATGGAGGCCGTCGGCTACTCGATAGGCGGCGGCGCGGTGCTGCTGCACAAGCTCGACGGCTTCCAGGTCGACATATCGTGCGCGCTGCCCGCGGTGATAATAATGAACAAAGACGTTCAGGGCGTCGTCAGCGCCGTCACGTCGTACCTCTCTGCGCACGGCGTGAACATTGCGACGATGAGGCTGCACCGGGACTCTCGCGGCGGCCTTGCGACGATGGTGATAGAGCTCGACCCCGCGGGCGCGGGTGTGGACACGGAAGTGATGCGCAATATGCACCCGGGCATCGTCCGCGTGATAAAGATAGAGGGTGAAGACTGATGCTCAAGGCCGTTGAAAAAATCGT
>DVKA01000115.1 GCA_018716365.1 Candidatus Caccocola faecipullorum | reverse complement strand
ATTACCGACTGTATAAGGCATGATAGAGCGTTGTTAATACCTTTAGTAAGTAAAATAAAAAATTTAAAGACATATATTTTTGTTTTAGCGCTGCTTGAAAGCTTCCGTCACGCAAGAGGGCGGAAAAAACGATATTTTTCCGGCGAATATTTTTCATGTTTGTAGATTAGGGCGGAATGAGGCTGCGATTTTATATTCCCGCGCACAACCGCAAATTTTCTGAAATCATTGCTAAAAACGCAGTTTGTGACTATTATAACGGTGAGGCCGCATTACGGCGGCCGGAAGGGAGAGTGCGCCAGATGACGTGATTTGCCGGTGCCGGCTCGTGTAACGGGTCTGTCGTCTGCCGCGGCGCGCTCTCGCATATTTTCCCCCTTTATCTGTAAGCGAAGGACGGATCGCCAGCTTCTGCGTACGTCCGCGCGCTTGAAGGTGCGAAGATGCCGCCGCTGCCGTATTGTGCGCGGCAGTCCCGCCCGTGCGTTTCGTCCGTTGTTTTTCGATTTTATATTCCGAATATAATTGGAGGTAAAAGCAAATGGATCGTCTGCTTATGTCAAAGAACGGCCCGGCGGTTGCGGGGCTGGTTTTGGGCGTAATAGCCGCCTTTCTTGTAAAATTCGGCAACCCGGGCAACATGGGTTTCTGCGTCGCCTGCTTCACGCGCGACATCGCGGGGGCCTTCGGGCTGCACCGCGCCGCGATAGTCCAGTATCTGCGCCCCGAGATCGCGGGCTTCATTCTCGGGGCCTTCGGCTCGGCGCTCGCCTTTTCTGAGTACAGGCCGCGCGGCGGCTCGTCGCCGATGGTGCGTTTCGCGCTCGGCTTCTTCGCTATGATTGGCGCGCTCGTATTCCTCGGCTGCCCGTGGCGCGCCTATCTGCGTCTCGCCGGCGGCGACTGGAACGCGATAGCCGGCATCGCGGGGCTCATCGTTGGAATCGGCATCGGCGTGTGGTTCCTTTACGGAGGATTCAGCCTCGGCCCGTCGCGCCCGACGCCTAAGGCCGCCGGGCTCGTCATGCCGCTCTTCGCCGCCGCGATACTGATTCTGCTCTTCGTCCGCCCGCTGCTCGGGCCGAAGGGAACCGGCCCGATATTCTTCTCTGAGAGCGGCCCCGGCGCGGCTCACGCGCCGATACTGATTTCGCTCGCCGCGGGCCTCATCGTCGGCTGGCTAGCGCAGCGCACGCGCTTCTGCACCATCGGCGCGGTGCGCGACCTTATCATGATAAGGGACTGCCATCTCTTCAAGGGCATCGCGGCCTTTATCGTCGCGGCCTTCGTGACGAACTTCGCGCTCGGACAGTTCAAGCCGGGATTTGAGGGACAGCCCGTCGCCCACACGATGCAGCTGTGGAACTTCCTCGGCATGACGCTCTCCGGCCTCGCCTTCACGCTTGCGGGCGGCTGCCCCGGGCGTATGCTGATTATGTCCGGCGAGGGCGACTCGGACGCGGGAAGCTTCGTTATGGGAATGCTGGTCGGCGCCGCCTTCGCGCATAACTTCTCGCTCGCGAGCTCCGCGACGGGAATCGGCGCTTTCGGCATCCCCGCGACGATAGTCGGGCTCGTCTTCTGCCTGCTCGTCGGCTTCGCTTTCAGGAACAGAATGGCTTAGGAGGCTGATAATTATGGATAAAATCATAGTGGACGCGCGCGGGCTTTCCTGCCCGCAGCCGGTCATCGAGACAAAGAGAGTGCTCGACAAGCACAGCTCCGGCACTGTTGAAATTCTGGTCGACACTGTAACGTCGCGCGAGAACGTCATCCGCTTCGCTACGAACGCCGGATGGAAGGCCGAGTGGCGCGAGCAGGACGGCGGCTACGCCGTCACCGCGACGAAATAGCGCCGCGCGCGTTTACGCACGGGAACGCCGCACGGCAGTCGTTTTGTACGCATAACGGAACGGCGGGCTCTTCATGAGTCCGCCGTTTTTTCGTGCTTTTTTGCTGGTTTTCCGCGCTAGCGCGCCGCGGTTTCGCCTCTCAGCCGTTTTATGTCCGCGCCGTATTTTACGGCTATTATCTCGGACATTATGGAGACGGCGATTTCGTTGGGCGTTTCGGCCTTTATCGGGAGGCCTATGGGCTGGTAGATGCGGTCGAGGTGCGCTGCGGAGACGCCTTCGGCGAGGAGTTTGGCGCGCACGGCGGCGATTTTGCTGCGCGAGCCTATCATGCCGTAGTATGCGCCGGGCTGTCCTTCGGTGACGCGGACGGCTTCCGCGTCGAGAGCGTGTCCGCGCGTCATTATTACTACGTAGCTGCGGCTGTGGAATTTCATGCCGTTTTCGTAGATTTTTTCTATCGGGCAGACGACGTTGCGCGCCCACGGGATGCGCTCGTCGTTGGCGAATTCCGGGCGTTCGTCCCATACTGTGACGCGGAAGCCGGCGAATGCGCCGAGTTCCGCGGTCGCGCGGCCCACGTGTCCCGCGCCGAAGATTATAAGTTCGTCGCCGAGGCCGAGAATTTCGATGAATACGTCGGCTTCGCCGCCGCAGACCATTCCATCCTGCGCGGTGAGGCTTTTGTGCCAGAGGCACGACGTTTCGCCGCTTTTCATGAGCCGCAAAGCCTGCTGTATCGCTTCGTATTCGATGAGGCCTCCGCCTATCGTCCCCGCTATCGTGCCGTCCGGGCGCACCCACATGGACGCGCCGCGGCTTCGCGGCGTTGAGCCGCTTTCGTGTATGACGGTGCATATAGCGCCGAAGGCGCCGTTCTGCACCTCTTCGTTGATTTTCTTGAGAAGTTCCGCGTTCATGTTTCGCGCCTCCGTTCGTTTAACTTCCCGCCGCGAACGAGCAGGCGGGATAGTGGCAGACGGGGCAGTGCTCGCAGAGGCCGCCGACACCCCAGCGGCGCACGAGGTCGCCGGGCTCTATCCCCGCGAATACGAAGGGGAGCAGCTTGTCGAGCGCGGTGCGGTCGTCGAATGCGACGCAGGCCGGCGCGCCTATGACGGCGACGTCGCGTCCGTCTTTCGGCGATTTCGCGTAGCCTAGCATGAGCATCGCGCCGGGGAGCGCGGGCGTGCCCTGGAAGGCTATGCGGCGGCAGCGGGAGCGTATCGCGCCCGGGGTTTTGTCGTCGGCGTCGACGCTCATCCCGCCTGTGCAGATTATCACGTCGGCGTCTTCGTCGAGAAATTTGCCTATCGCGTCGCTTATCAGTTCGAGCGAGTCGGTGCAGAAACGCTGCCCGATGAGCGTGCCGCTGCCGAGGCGTTCAAGCTTTTCGAGCAGTTTCGGGCGGAAGGCGTCTTCCACGCGTTTATCGACGATTTCCTTGCCGGTGGTGACGAGGCCGACTTTGAGCGGGCGGAAGGGAAGTATCGCAAAGGGCTTGCTGCCGCGTACGACGGCGACGGCGCGCTCGACGCGGTAGTCCTCCAGCACGAGCGGACGGATGCGGAAGCCTGCGACTACCTGCCCTTTGAGCACGGGGCGGTTCGGCGCGAGCGCGGAGAGCACCCAGTCCGGGTCCTGATTGACGCGGTTGACTGTTTCCGCGAGGTAGCAGAGCATCCCCGACGTTTCGGCTACGAGGTTGCAGCGCCCTTCGGCGGGCGGTGTGACGCGGAGGTTCTCTCCGCAGAGCACTTCGCCGAGCTGCATCGCCGCGTCGTCTTCGTGCACGTCGCCTGGCGAGAGCTCCATGACGGAGAGGTTTTCGCGTCCCATGCTGCGAAGCGTTTCAAGGTCGGCCTCCGTTATGACCTGCCCTTTTTTGAAGCGCGCAGATTTTTTATGATTTTTCGCGTCGATCTGCGTGAGATCGTGCGCGAGCGGCAGCCCGACCGCCTGTTCCAGCGGAATCTGCGTAATTTTCATTTTTTCAGTTTTCCTCCTCAACTTTGCCGTTTTTCTTCTGTACGGCGCATTCCCCGCATCTGCCGTAGACGACGAACTGCTTTCCCTCGACCTCGACGCCTGACGGCACCTTTACGCGCGGCATTTTCTGGCCGGCGAGGCAGAACATCCGTCCGCATTCGACGCAGAGGAAGTGCGGGTGGTCTCCCGGACATCCTTCCGTCCCGTCGCCGTGCGCGCAGAAGCGCCAGACGCCGTCGATGCCCTGCACCTGATGGACGATGCCGGCCTTTCGCAGCGTTTCGAGGGTGCGGTAAAGCGTCACACGGTCGAGGTGTTCTTCGATTTTCGATAGTATCTCGGCGTGCGAGAGCGGGGAGCCGCACGAGAGCAGAAGCTCCAGAATCACCCTTCTCTGGCGCGTCGTGCGAAGCCCTGCGTTTTTCAGCGTCTTTTCTATATCCAAAGCGCGTTCCTCCGATATTGAAGATAAGCGAGCCGCAAACATTATATATTTATTTGCGGGCGAAATGCAATTACATTGCGTGAAATTATATCTTGCCGCGCCTCCGTCGTTTTGTAAGATTTCAATGTCAACTACGCCGCTTTCGTTAAGCGAAGAGGCGCGCCTACTTCGATGGATAAGGCGAAACGTGAAAATAACGCGCCCGCGCTAAGCAAAACGGCGGTAGTTTTCGCCGCGCCTTGTTGACATTTGCGCGGCGTGCTTTTATTATGTTATCGCTATGCCATGAAAGGCCGTCGTCTTTCAATCCGGCACGAGGGGAAGGGCGCTGTGATGCGTGGAAATAACTTTATATCCAACGTTATTAACGTAGTCGTCGTTATTATTAGCAGCGGGTCCCCCGAAGTGACCGGCGCTTAGCGGCTGTGTTAATTTCGGACCGGGGCCCGCGAGGGGTTCCGGTCTTTTTTATTATTTGAAGTATTTGGAAGAAAGGGCGTTTTCAGAGTGAAGAGTACTTTCAGCATCATATCCGAAGACAATCCGGGTGTGCTCATGCGTATCGCGAACCTCATATGCCGCCGCGGCTACAACATAGAGAGCCTCAGCGTCGGCCGCACGGACGTGCCGGGGCTTTCACGCTTCACCGTCATCATCGAGGGCGAGGAGGGCGCTTACGAGCAGATACGCAAGCAGCTTATGAAGCTCATCGAGGTCGTCGAGGTGCGCAATCTTACAAAGGAAGGGCCCTTCGTCGAGCGCTGGCTTTCTCTCGTGAAGGTGCTCGCGCCCGTCGACCGCAGGCCGCACATCCTCCAGACGGCGGAGATTTTCCGCTGCCGCGTCGTGGACCTCGGCTCCGACGCGATTACGCTCGAGGTGACGGGCGACCGCGGCAAGGTTGAGGCCTGCCTCGAGGCGCTCAAGCCCTACGGCATCCTCGAAACGGCGGGCTCGGGCCAGGTCGCGCTTTCGCGCACCGGCTTCGCCAACTAGGGTTATCACGGGCTTTAACAGCTTTGCGATATAAATAAAAACAAATTTTTAAGGAGTTGTTTCACAATGGCAAAGGTTTATTACGACCGCGACGCAGATCTCAGCTTCCTGAACGGCAAGACGATAGCCATCCTCGGCTACGGCAGCCAGGGCCACGCCCACGCGCAGAACCTCCGCGACAGCGGAGCCTCCGTCATCATCGGGCTGCACGACGGAAGCCGCTCGAAGGCGAAGGCCGAGGCCGACGACTTCGAGGTCTGCACGGTCGAAGAGGCGGCGAAGAAGGCCGACTTCATCATGTTCCTTATCCCGGACCACATCCAGGCCGACACCTACAAGACGAAGGTCGCCCCGAACATGAAGCCCGACGCGAAGCTCCTCTTCGCGCACGGCTTCGCCATCCACTTCGGCCAGATAGTGCCGCCCGCGTCGCACGACGTCTTCATGGTCGCGCCGAAGGGCCCGGGCCACACCGTCCGCTCGATGTATAAGGACGGCAAGGGCGTTCCCTGCCTCATCGCCATCCAGCAGGACGCCAGCGGACACGCTAAGGACTACGCCCTCGCCTACGCCTCCGCGATAGGCGGCGGCCGCGCGGGCATCATCGAGACCACATTCCGCGAAGAGACCGAGACCGACCTCTTCGGCGAGCAGGCGGTACTCTGCGGCGGACTCACCGAGCTCATGCAGCAGGGCTACAGAACCCTCGTCGAGGCCGGCTACCAGCCCGAGATGGCCTACTTCGAGTGCATCAACGAAATGAAGCTCATCGTCGACATGATCTTCGAGGGCGGCATCAGCTGGATGCGCTATTCCATCAGCGACACCGCGAAGTTCGGCGACATGACCGCCGGCCCGAAGGTCATCGGCGAGGAATCGCGCAAGGCGATGAAGCAGATACTGAAGGACATACAGGACGGTACCTTCGCGCGCGAATGGATACTCGAGAACCAGACCGGACGCCCGCGCATGAGAGTCTGGGCGAAGGCCGCGCAGGAAGCTCCGAACGAGGCCGTCGGCAAGGAACTCCGCAAGATGATGCCGTGGATGGAGCAGAAGGAAATCCCGAGATTCTAATCAAAAGCACTCTCCGTGCGGACGGGCGCGCCCCGTCCGCGCGGCTTCGCGGAATATCCGCCGCGTAACGAAAAACAGACGACAAGCAAAAAGGAGCGCTGTCAATGGCGAAAATGAACGGGGCTCAGATGATGGTCAAGGCGCTCGAGGACGAAGGCGTAAGCACGCTCTTCGGCATCCCGGGCGGAACTGTCATTCATCTATACGACGCTCTTTACGATTCAAAACTAAACCACATTCTGATGCGCCACGAGCAGGCGGCCGCGCACGCCGCGGACGGCTACGCGCGCGCGGGCGGGAGGCCCGGCGTCTGCATCGCGACATCCGGCCCCGG
>DVKA01000114.1 GCA_018716365.1 Candidatus Caccocola faecipullorum | reverse complement strand
TAAAAAAGCTGCTGAAAGGCGTTGTTGATTCTGTTGCCTCCTTTGATGATGCCTTGTGTATATGTTTACAGAGAAAATGACTAAATACTGCTCGCAAAGTAAGAAAGTCAACAGCGGCTGGAAGCGTGCTTTCTTCTGGCCGCTGATTTGTTTGTCTTAGGATATGTTTTTTACGCCTGTTTCTGCGTTTCGTTCAAGAGTTCCATTTTCATTTTATAGTAGGCTGGGCTCATGTCTAGGTAGTGGTGGTGGGGGTTTTCGAAGCGCTGTTCTTCGGGCCAGACTTCGGTGTTGAGCTGGCGTTTTACGAATTCGCGTATCTCTTTGAGCGACGGGGAGCGGCGCACGCGTTTTCCGTCTTTCATGACGAGTTCGCGCAGTTCGCGGACTGTGTGATCGGAGAATGTGTGGCACTTCCACGGCTTCTGCGGGTCTACGAATGCGTAGTCGCTGCTGAAGTCGGGCGTTTCGTCTTCTTTTGTGATGAGGTCCGCGATCGCCCAGCCGTCGGCGTCGTAGACGCGCCAGAGGCGTTTTTTGCCGGGGTTCGTTATTTTTTCAAATGTTTCGGATATTTTGATGGTCGGGCGGCAGGCTTTGCCTTCGTGCACCGCTACGAGTTTGTAGACGGCGCCGAAGACGGGATCGCTTTTCGCCGTGATGAGGCGCTCGCCCACGCCGAATGAGTCTATGCAGCCTCCCTGGTCGAGTATCGATCGTATCGTGAATTCGTCGAGGCTGTTGGAGGCGACGATTTTGCAGTCCGTCAGTCCGGCCTCGTCGAGCATCTGGCGCGCTTCTTTTGAGAGGTAGGCGAGGTCGCCGGAGTCTATGCGGATTCCCCTAAGCCTCTTGCCCTTCGGTATCAGGACTTCGTTTGCGGTTTTTATCGCGTTTGGCACGCCGGAGTCGAGGACGTTGTAGGTGTCGACGAGCAGGACCGCGTTGTCGGGGTAGAGTTCGGCGAAATGTTTGAAAGCCGTGTATTCGTCGTCGTGGTACATTACCCAGCTGTGAGCCATGGTGCCGCTGACGGGAATTCCGAACATCTGTCCCGCGAGGACGGTCGCGGTGCTGTCGGCCCCGCCGATGTAGGCGGCGCGCGCGCCGTAGACGGCGGCGTCGATGTTGTGCGCGCGGCGCGCTCCGAAATCAGCTACGCCGCGTCCCTGCGCGGCCTGCACTATGCGCTGAGTTTTCGTCGCAATGAGCGACTGGTGGTTTATCTGCGTCAGTATCGCGGTTTCTACGAGCTGTGCGTCGATGAGCGGCGCGTTGACGGTCAGGATGGGTTCGTCGGGGTACATGATGCTGCCTTCGGGCATCGCGATGACGTCGCCGCGGAAGCGGTAGCCGGAGAGCCAGCGCAGGAAGTCTTCGTCGTAAATTTTCAGCGAGCGCAGGTATTCTATGTCGCGTTCGTCGAAGCGCAGGTTTTCGAGATATTCGAGCACCTGCTCCAGCCCCGCGAAGATTGCGAAGCCGCCGCCGTCTGGGTTTCTTCTGTAAAAGACGTCGAAGGTGGCGAAGTCGTCCTCTTTGTTTTCCTTGAAATATCCGTGCGCCATCGTCATCTCGTAAAGGTCCATCATCATGGAGATGTTGCGCGCGTCATACTGCGTCATGCCGGTCGCCTCTTCTCTTGTGTTTTTGCCGCGGGCCGTTTGCCTTGCGCAATCGTCCCGACCCGAAAAATTTGCCTCTTTGCCGCTCTGCGCGGCGTCTCACGTCAGAGGTTATTATAGTGTAATCCTTCTTTTTCGGCAAAATAGCGGTTTTATGCGCAAATTTACAGATACGGCGCGCCGCCGTCGTGGGCGGCTATGTTTGCGGCGGTTTTCTTCGCGCTGTGCGTCGCGTAGCAGTATCTGCATCCGTTCGGGCAGGTGTCGTATGCGCCGACGTCTGCGGCAGGCGCGCAGCGGCAGCGCGGACGCTGATTTTTATCTTTTTCGCGCGCGAGCGGGCGGCCTGTGATTTTTTCTATCAGCGCGGCGTCTATGCAGCTTGTGTGGTTTATGCCGAACTGTTCGAGGTTTATATCCTCGGTGCAGCTTTCGAGCGTCATGCCGTGCGCCTGCGCCATCGGTGCGAGTTCACGGGCGAGCGCGAGCTTTTCGCTTTCGTCCGGTGTGCGGAAGCCGAGCTCCTTCGCGGCGCGGCTCATGCCGCGGTATATGTCGAGGTAGCTGAATATGCAGCGGCGCGTGAATCCCTCGAAGGCGCGCGTAAATTTCTCAAAGCTTCTCAAATGGAAGTCGACGCCGTAGCGCTCGCTGATAAGCAGCGGGTCGCATCTCCATATCACGCGTTCCGGCCCTATCGTCTCGGCGAGGCGGCGGAATGCCGGTATTATCTCTTTCTCTTTGTCCGGCACGCCGGGCTCGATGTCGCGGCCGTAGGGCGTGACGGTGAACTGGAAGTAATATGCGTAGTCCGCGAGCTCCGCGAGGCGCGGCATGAGCGGCGCGGGATTCTTCGTCCAGAAGACGATCGCCTCCACGTCTTCAGGGCGCAGACTCACGCGCCGCTGCTGCTTCGGATTCATCGGATTGCGCGCGACGGCGAAGCCCTCGCGCACGCGGCGCATGAACCACTCCGCGTAACGCGCCGGTATGTCCGTGCGGCGGCTCGCGCTGATTATCATCGGCCCGCGCGCGTTACTGCACTGCGCTCCAGAGCATCTCGTTATCTGTGAATTCGGCCTTCACCCTGCCGTTGTCGTAAAGGTACGAAAGATATGACTTTATCGTGCTTCCGACGAGGACGTGCTGATTGTCGTCCATCGTCAGCGCGTAACGGTCGAAGACGGCCTTGAGGATTTTCTCGAAGGTTTTCGGCTCGCGGCAGAGTTCGACGAGAAGCTCCGCGATTTCATGCACCTTCGCGCGGTTCGCGGCGCATAGTTCCCTCACGTCTTCGGATGCGTCAGCGTGCGCGGGGACGAAGAGTTTAGCTTCGAGCGTCTCTATCATGTCGAGCGTTTCAAGGAACTTCGCAACGTCGTAGATGAAGACGATGTGATATTTTTCGATTATCTCGCGTCTGAATATCGAATCGGCGAGGAAGCAGACGCCGTCGTCGGTCGTTATCCCTATCATGTCGAAGTAGTGGCCCGGCAGCTTGATGGCAGTGAGGCCCGCGGGCAGCCCGTCCTCGACGTTGCAGGTCTTTTCCGTCGGCTTCGCCATGAGGAATTTATTGCGCAGCTTCGCGTACGGGTAGCCGCCGTAGAGCATCGTGGTTTCGAGCTCGGGATGGCGCGAGACGGCGTTTTCGACGTCGGTCGAGAGCACGCGGCAGCCGGTGCGCCCCTGTATGAACTGGTTGCCGCCGGTGTGGTCGGCGTTCGAGTGCGTGTTGATTATGCAGTTCACGCGCCAGCCGCGCTCCGTGATTATCTTCAAAATTTTGCGTCCGGCGTCCTTGTCGTTGCCCGAGTCGATGAGGCAGACCTCTTCGTCGTTCATCCGGTAGACGCCGACGTTCGCGGGGCTCTTTATATACCAGCTTTTTTCGCCGGCCTGGATAAGTTCGTACATTTTGCGTTCCTCCGTCCGTTTGTGTGCTTCGGGTTATATTGTACCGCAAGATATGTTATGATTATCAGTTGTAAAGGCGGGGATGTGATGTTTATTACCTTGGAAGGGATAGACGGGTGCGGCAAATCCACCCAGGCGCGGCTTCTGTACGAGGCGCTGGGGGCGGAGCGGGGAGCCGTGCTCACGCGTGAGCCGGGAGGCTGGGAGGGCGGCGCGGAGCTGCGTTCGATGGTTCTCGGCGGCTCTCTGAAACATCCCTGGAGCGAACTTTTTCTTTTCCTTCTCGACCGCGCGGAGCACGCCGCGCGCGTCATAACGCCCGCGCTTGAGGTGGGGAAGCACGTCGTATGCGAACGCTACCACGATTCCACGCTCGCCTATCAGGTCTGGGGGCGCGGAATGCCATTCGAGCCGCTTCGCGGCGCGGCGGAACTCGCCGGTTTTCCTGCGCCGGAGGTGACGGTGCTCTTCGACGTCGAGCCGGAGCTGGCGCTCTCGCGCGTTGCGAAGCGCGGCAGGCCGGACGCGTTCGAGAGCGAGGGGCTCGCCTTCATGCGCAGAATAGCGGCGGGCTACCGTGTGCTCGCCGCGGCGGACGAAAAACGCTGGCTCGTGATTGAATGCGGCGAACGTACGGCGGAGGAGATATTCGCTGAGATGAAGCGCGGCCTCGCGGACAAGGGGCTTTTGCTGTGAACGCGGAGACCGTCGCTCTTATAGAAGAATCGCAGGGCTGGCGCGAACTGGCGCTCGCGGCCGGGGCGGGGCGGCTTCCGCAGTCTGTCGGCGTATCTCTGCCCTCGGTCATGCACGGTACGTTCGTCGAGATGTACGGGCGGCTCGTCCTCGGCGACGACGGTCTCTGGGCTGACGGCGCGCACCCGGACATGATAAGCGCCGGCGGAGCGTCGGCCGCTCCGACGATAGAGGAGTGCCGCAGGCTCCAGGGCGAGCTTGCGCTGCATCCGCTCTCGGCGAAACGCAGGCTCGCGGTCGTCTGGAGCGCGGACAGGCTGGCGGCCGAGGCGTCTAACAGCCTGCTGAAAATAACTGAGGAGCCGCCGGTCCACGGCTGCATCCTTTTTATATCGGAAGAAAATAATCTGATACCGACGATAAAGAGCCGCATCTGGTCGGTACA
>DVKA01000113.1 GCA_018716365.1 Candidatus Caccocola faecipullorum | reverse complement strand
CGAACTTTTTATATACTTCTTTGCGTTGAGCGCCGGGGTGGTGGAAATGGTAGACACGCACGTTTGAGGGGCGTGTGGGGCAACCCGTACGAGTTCAATTCTCGTCTCCGGCACCATTTTTAAAAACCCTCAGAGACCAGCCGAAAGGTTGGTCTCTTTTTTATTTCTTTTCTCAATTTACATATAACACGATATAAAATAGTCTCTGAATATAGTTTTCAGCAGCTGCATTTGAGGTAGCGCGCGTTCCCGCGGCGAGGAGCGCAGCAATATCTCATCCGGGAGGGATAAATCTTGAACCGCGTATATGACGGAATTATGGGGTTGGTCGTAGGTGACGCTCTGGGCGTGCCTGTGGAGTTCTGCAAGCGTGATACGTTCTACGTAACCGGTATGATCGGCGGCGGGACTTACGGGCTGCCAGCCGGGACGTGGTCGGACGACAGCAGCCTCGCGCTTGCGACGCTTGAGAGTATCGGGCGGATGCGGCGAATCGACCCGCGCGACATTATGGAGAATTTCGTAAAATGGTACGCGCATAACGAATTTACGCCATACGGCAGCGTTTTCGACATCGGCAACACGACGCGGAAGGCGATAGGCCTATATATGCAGGGTGCGGACTTGGGGCGCTGCGGAGGGCGCAGCGTCGCGGACAACGGCAACGGCTCGCTGATGCGCATTCTGCCGCTGGCCTTCGTCCCTCACACGGACGAGGACGTCGCCGCCGTGTCGGCGCTGACGCACGCGCATCCTATTTCGACCGGCGCATGTGTGAAGTATGTGCATATCGCGGAGCTTCTGCTCGCAGGCGGCGGGCCGGAGGAGGCGGCGCGGCTTTACGACGGCGGGCGCGACATAAGGAAGAAGCCGCGGAAGGAGGTCAGGAGCGGCGGCTACGTGCTGGACACGCTCGACGCGGCGCTGTGGTGCTTTACGACGACCTCGTCGTACCGCGAATGCGTGCTGAAGGCCGTCAACCTCGGCGAGGACACAGACACGACGGCCGCGGTTGCGGGCGGGCTGGCGGGCATTTACTACGGATCGTCAAGCGAACGCGGCGTCCCATACGAATGGCAGGCCTGCATCGCACGGCGCGAGTGGATAAAGGAGCTTTGCGAGAGGGAATTTTTCAGCGGCGCGGCGCGTTAGGCCGCGGCGAAGATTACGGAAACGCGGAAGGGTTTTGCGTCCTTCCGCATTTTTTCGCGCGGCGTCAGTCAGGTCGGCTATATCGCCCATGTCTTCAATGCATATCATGGAGGCGTCTATCAGCGTTGTTGGGGCGGCGGCCTGTCCGGCGCGCGTCGCCGGGATTTCGCCGTTCAGCTGTGCGCGGACGCTTTCTGCTCGGAGTTCGCAGAATGTCGTTATCGTACGGACGGCAAGCCTGTGGTCGGAGTAGGAGCAGAAGGCGGTCGGGTCGCGTTCGACGTAGGGCGCTATCATGCGCGCGGCTCGGGTTATTTCTGCCGTGAACTCGCCGCTTTCGAAGAGCGCCGCGACTTCGCCAAGGTATTTTCTGTAAAGTCCGCGCCCCTCGCCGCGGGCGAAGGGGACGGAGAAGAAGGGGCGCTTTGCAAGTATTTCCGGCGGCGCGGGCTCGTCTATCGGGCAGTTGACGAAGGCCCGCGCGTTGTTTTCGGGGCGCGGCGCGCCGAGCGAGTATGTGCCGAAGGCTAGGTTGTAGTCCCACGGCAGCATTGCGAGCAGGCCGTTTTTTTCGTAGAGGTAGTAGTTGTGGCCCGTCGGCCCCAGGTAGCCGTCGGCGTTCACGACGAAGGCCTGCGCTGCGAAGTAGCGCGCCGCGAGGTCGAGATTCACTGCGCCGCCGCAGCGGCTTTCGTCGGAGAGCCGTTCGAGCGCCGATATGAGCCGCCTTTTGTCCGCCGCCGAGACGGGGAATTTCGCGCGGCGGAATATACCCGGGTAGGCGCGCGGGTCGTCTCCGTTGTAAATCAGCGCGACGTCGGCGTTTTCGTCGTCGAGCGAGCGGTAGTCGGGCTTGTAGAGCAGTCCGTGGGCGGGGCCGAAGTTCCGCAGCGCGAATGATTCTTCCGGCTCTTCGACCGCGAGGAAGAGGCCGTGCGGCTCGCCGTTTACCGTCACCCACGCGAAGGAGCGCAGCGGCGCTGGGACGCCAAGTTTCGCCATGAGGCCGTAGGCGATGAAGTTTTTCAGATAGCTGTTGTCCTGAAAGGCCGCGTCGAGCGAGAGTTTGTCTAGGCCGCGCCAGAGGGCTCCCTCGATGTAATGGTCGAATTCGATTTTGAGGCTGTAACGCGTGTGTCCGTATTTGTGCGTGAGGCGCAGCGAGTTGTTGCCCTTCGCGCGGATTCCCGCGCCGCTGAAGCGCTCGCCGTCTATCGTGACGGAGCAGGGCGAATATTCCTCGCGCGTCGCGTTTTTGATGAATTTTTCCCAGTTTTCTATTTCAATGTCGATTTGATGAACGCGTCCGCCGTCGAAGAGCGCCTCCGCGTATTCAGGCGCGCGCGCCGGAGCGCCGCCTCCGCCGCCGTCCCACGCCGCGAGCAGGAAGGCGAGCGCCGCGGATGCAATCATCGCGGCGACGCATATTTTATCTGTGTTTCTGCGTTTCAGCACGCGCTGTTCAGGCGGCGTAGTCGCCGTTGTACGAGACCAGGACGGCGTTTTCGACGCCGGGCAGCTCCGCGAGCGCGTTGACGAAATCCGCCGCGCCCTCCGCGAGGCGCACCTCGTAGTTAAGCTCGACGCGCCCCGGCGAAACGCTCTTGCTCTTGAGAGAAAGCGCCTTGACGCGCGAAGAGGCGAAGTCGCGCGCCGCGCGCTCCGCCCTCTCGTCCGCGCAGTGGACGACGAGGATGTACGGGCGCTCCTCGTCGCGCCTGTCGGAGAAGACGAGCATGACAAGGCCGATGAAGAGGCTGCCGAGCACCGCGAGATGGACGAGGCCGGAGGCGAGCACGATGCCCGCGGCGAGGCTCCAGAAGAGGAAGGCGATGTCCATCGGGTCCTTGACTGCGGTGCGGAAGCGCACGATCGAGAGCGCGCCGACCATGCCGAGCGAGAGTACGACGTTGCTCGTCACGGCGAGCATTACGAAGGTCGTGACCAGCGCGACCGCTATGAGCGACGTCCCGAAGTTCGCCGAGTACATGACGCCGCGGTAACTTTTTTTGTAAATGTAAAAAATGAAGAGCCCAATCGCAAAGGCGAGCAGCATGGAGACAGCCATGCCGAGGACTGAAA
Source organism: Candidatus Caccocola faecipullorum (assembly GCA_018716365.1). Classification (GTDB taxonomy): domain Bacteria; phylum Synergistota; class Synergistia; order Synergistales; family Synergistaceae; genus Caccocola; species Caccocola faecipullorum. The sequence continues at coordinate 4,221 of DVKA01000113.1, read as the reverse complement.
GCTCCGCCGTCCGCGCGAGAAAGCCGCTTTTGAAAATATCCCTGAATGTCATGCGAAAATCGCTCCCGTCCGTTTATTCAAAGCGGCGGCACTCCGCGTACTTCGAGAAGGCGCTCCGGCCGCAGGCCGCCGTCTGCACCGCCATGCGTACGACGTCGGGCAGGAACGCGCCGTATTTGACTTCGAGCAGATCGAAACCGCCGTCCGCTGCTATCCCGAAACGGTTCGGGTTCAAGAACTCCCGCGCGTCGAGGCAGCAGCGCAGATTCCTATCGATATTCACGCGCACGCAGCCGGGCGCGTAAACGAAAGCCTCTCGGCTGTAACTGACTGCGGCGCTCGGGCGCAGCGGGCCGCCGCGCAGCTTCGCGTAAAACTCCGCAAAAAGCGGCTCGTCCGATTCAAGCAGGAAATCCCAACGTCCGGCGAGAAGCGCCTCCGCGCCGCCCCCGGGCAGAACGGCGGAAAACTTCGTGCAGAGCCAGCCGCGCTTTATTTTTTTCTCAAGCCGCACGAAAGAAAGGTCGCAGCCGTAATAGCGCAGCCGGAACTTTTCCTTATCGCGCAGGCCGTAAATTTTCTCGCGCAGCGCGCGGTCGTCGGGCGTGTCGAAATACAGGCTGTGGACTTCATAGCGCCCGTCCGCGCCGGAGTGCCTGTCCCGCGCGAAAAGCGCGGCAAAACGCGACGAAAGCGCGAAGCTCTCGCCGCGCGTGACGAGAAATTTCAGTTCATGCCGGAAGGGCGCGCCCCCGGCTTCTAGCGCGCGTAACGTGAGTCTCCGTAGCGGGTGTCGCCGTAGTTGGAACGCCCGCCGTGCGCCGAGTCTCCGTAATTCGTATCGCCGTAGTTCGAGCGCCCGCCGCCGTGCGCGGAATCCCCGTAGCCGGAGCCGCCGGGGTCGTAGTCCGAGCCTCCGTCGTCGTAGTTCGAAGCGCCGTAAGGGGCTGCGCCGGAGCTTACGGGCCAGGCGGAGGCGCTCTCAAGCGCGGCGCACGAAGCGACGCCCGCCGCCAGCAGAAGCGCGAGCAGCACTGTCAGGTTTTTCTTCTTCATAAGCGTAACTCCTTTCACGACGCGCCGCCGCCCTGCGCGACACGGCGCGAAACAAGTATATATTGCCGATAATAAGATAATATCAGGCAAAACAAAACTCCGCCGCAGCGCGCCGGAAAGTGTTACAAAACTGTTACACGGAGGCGGCATAGGTTGTATATCGCTTCGCACATTGCCCGGGGACGGCTTTTATACTATACTAACGGTGAAGTTAAAGCGTAGGCTTTAACAAAATATTTGCCGCTTCCCGGCGCGCGGGATATAAAAGGCCGAGCCAAAATATTTGCCGCTTCTTGGTACGCGGGATATAAAAGGCCAAGTAAAAATAGCGTCAACGCGAGGCCCGCTTTACGGCGGGCCTCGCGCATATATAGGGGTGAGGCGAAAATGCAGGAAGGCTGTTTTTGTTTTCTGACGCCGTCGTACTACATACGCTTTACAGATCCGTACCTGATGAGGAGCAAAGAGGACGGCGGAGGACGTCCGTTCTTTTTCACTTTCAGAGACACGCTGCATCCGCATATTATGTGGCTGGTGCCTATTTCGCGGGCCGACAAAAATGAATAAATATCAGGATGTCATTCAGAGAAAAATCCGCTTATACGGGCGCTGCGACACCATAATACTCGGCATGGTGCTTGGGCGGCGCGCGGCCTTTCTGATACAGAATATGTGTCCCGCGGTAGAACAATATATCGCTGATATTTATATACAGCAGTCGACCAATCTGCCTGTGGCGATACGCAAACAGGAACGGCTCGCGGTCGAACGCGCGGCAAAATCGGTATGGGCGCGTATCAAACGGAAAGCGGAGGCTGAAGCCGGCGAGGGGAAGCCCATAAGCAAAAACGGCTTCGTCTTCCCTGATATTTTCTCGATCTATATGGAGCTTCTGAAAGATTTCCCTGCCCCGCAGCAGCCCGAGAATTGACTGCCGCGCCCTACCGCCTGTTCACCAGCCAGATTCCGACCGTTATCATCGCCGCGCCGAGGGCGAGCCATATTGTGTAGCGTTCGCCGATCAGAAGGTAGGAGATGACCATGCCGGCGACGGGCTGGAGGAACTGGAAGACGGTCAGCTTTGCGACCGGGATGGCGGCGAGGGCTTTGTACCAGAAGAGGTAGGCGAGGCCGGAGGAGAGCGCGCCGAGGAATATTATCGCGGCCCACGTGCCGGCGGTGAAACGCGGGATTGCGGAGTAGTCCGTCCCTACGGCGAACGTCGCGGCGAACGCGAAGAGCGAGGCGAAGACGAGCTCCCAGAATATCGAAAATCCCGGCGTCATCGTAAATCTCAGCAGCTTGCGCGAAATTACGAGGAATATGCCCCAGTTGAGGACGGAGGCGAGCATCAGGAAGTCCCCCCACGAGCCGAAGGAGGCGCTCTCAGCGGTCTCCTTGACCGTGCCTGCGGCGAGGACGAGCGCGACGCCCGCCGATGCGAGGACGAGGCCGGCGGCGGCGCGGCGCGAAATCTTCTCCCTGAGGAAGAGCCAGCCGAGCACCGCGACGACCGCGGGCGAGGCGACCATCATCCAGTTCGCGTTGCCGGCTCCCGCCGTCTTCATCGCTATCGCCTGTATCCCCTGATGAAAGAATATCCCTTGAAAACCGAGTACGGCGAGGACCAGCGCCTCGCGCCTGTTCGGCAGCCGCAGCTCGCCCCCGAGCGCGCAGCCCGCAGCGAGCACCGGCAGCGTCATCGCCAGCCGTAGGCAGAGTATAAGCGATGGCTCGGCCTGCACGAGCGCGTACTTCGTCGCGGCGAAGCTGCCGCCCCATATCGTGACTGCGCACAGCGCCATCGCGTAGTCGAGCGCGCGCGGCGAGCGCGTTTTTTCAATATCGTGAAGCCTTTCCGGCATAGGGGACCCCTCCCGACGGCGGTATCGTCCTGCAAATTATACCGCGTCCGCGCCTTTGCGGCACCGGGCGCGCGGAGTTTCGCGGCGCGATATGAAACGTGATAAAAATGGAATAATGTTTCCTTTTGCATAAATCGAGGACACATTTTTTTATTTTTCTGGTATCATAGGGAAGTGCCGAAAAAACGACGGAGGGTAATTTAATGAACAATATCCAGCATCTGCGCTACGCGGTCGAGGTGGCGAAGACGGGCTCAATTTCGCGGGCCGCGGAGAACCTTTTCATGGGGCAGCCACATCTCAGCAAAGCCATCCGCGAGCTCGAAGAGGACATGAACATCACGATATTCCGCCGCACGCCGAAGGGCGTCGAGCCTACGGAGCAGGGCGGGCAGTTCCTCGAATACGCGCGGCGCATACTCGAACAGGTCGACGAGCTTGAATCACTGTACAAACCCTCCGGCGTGAAAAAATTCAGCCTCTCGCTCCCGCGCGCCAGCTACGCGGCCTTCGCATTTTCGGAATTCGCCGCGGCGCTCGACGACGCGGAAGGGCTCGACATAAAATACCGCGAGACGAACGCTACGCAGGTGCTAAAAAACGTCGGCGACGCAGTCTCAAACCTCGGGATACTGCGCTGCCAGAGCGAGCATGAAAAATATTTCCTAGCCGCGCTTGAAGAGCGTTCGCTCAAATACGAACCCGTCTGGGATTTCGAGTACCTCGCGCTCATGTCGCGCCGCCATCCGCTCGCGGCGGAGCCGGAGCTGAAATACGCCGAGCTGCGCCTTTACACGGAAATAGTCCACGACGACAATTCGATACCGGCGATGCCGGTCTCCGAGGCGCGCATACTCGCGCAGAAGCACGAGAAAAAGAAGAAGATTGCGGTCTGCGAGCGCGGAATCCAGTTCGAGCTGCTGTGCAGCCTTCCCGCGGCCTACATCTGGGTCTCGCCGATGCCGCGCGCGACGCTCGACCGCTTCGGCCTCGTGCAGAAACGCTGCCGCGACGCGGACAACTCATTCCGCGACCTGCTGATCTACCGCAAGAACTACCGCTTCACGCCCGAGGACAAGCTCTTCGTCGAGAAGCTGCATGAGACCGTCGCGCGCGTGAAGGCGGAGCTGGAGCAGAACGCATAGAAAGCCGGGCTGTTTTCGGCGCGGGGGATATATAGATATTTATATATCGATATTCCAATTTTGTATCTACACGCGCCGCTTGACGCGCGCTATCATATGAACCGTTGAAGGACGGGGCGCGGCCCCGGACGGAAAACAGACGGCTACACGGCGCG
>DVKA01000112.1 GCA_018716365.1 Candidatus Caccocola faecipullorum | reverse complement strand
GGCGCGCAGGCGACGGCGGTCATCGCGATACTCCAGGAGATTCAGGAGCATTACCGCTATCTGCCGCGCGAGATCTTTCCCTACCTTTCGAAGAAGCTCGGGATGCCCGAGGCGCGCATTTACAGCGTCGCTACCTTCTACGAGAACTTTTCTCTTAATCCGAAGGGAAAGTTCGTCATCAAGGTATGCGACGGGACGGCCTGCCACGTGCGCGGCTCCATCCCGATTCTTGAAAGGCTGCGCGCGGAGCTCGGCCTGACGGACAAAAAGGTGACGACCGACGACCTCGGCTTCACGGTGGAGACGGTCTCGTGTCTCGGAGCCTGCGGCCTCGCGCCGGTGCTTACGGTCAACGACGAGGTGCATCCCGCGATGACGCCGGACAAGGCGGCTGAGCTGGTCGCCGCTCTCAGGAAGGAGCTTTAATATGATTATCAAGACGCGCGAAGAGCTTCGGAAGCTGAGAGAAGAGTACGCGGCGAGTCTCGCCGGGGAAAAGAAGAAAATCCTCATCTGCGCCGGTACGGGCTGCATTTCGAGCGGCTCTCTCGTCATCTACGACGAACTTAAGAAAATCATGGAAGAGCGCGGCCTCAGAGTCGAGGTCGAGCTCGCGGAGGAGCCGCACGACGACTCCGTCGGTCTCAAAAAATCCGGCTGCCACGGCTTCTGCGAGATGGGGCCGCTCGTCCGCATTGAGCCGCAGGGCTGGCTCTACGTCAAGGTGAAGCCCGCCGACTGCGAAGAGATAGTGGAGAAGACTATCATCGGCGGCGAGCATATAGAGCGCCTCGCCTATACGAAGCACGGCGAGGTATTCAAAAAGCAGGAAGAAATCCCGTTCTACAAGAAGCAGACGCGCCACGTGCTCGAACACTGCGGGCACATCGACGCGACTTCAATTAAAGAATATCTTGGCATCGGCGGCTACCGCGCATTCGAGACGGCGCTCTTCGACATGGACGGCGAAGAGATCGTGCAGATGATTTCGGACTCGAACCTGCGCGGGCGCGGCGGCGGCGGCTTCCCGACCGGACGCAAGTGGAGCCAGGTGCGCCGCCAGAAGGCCGCTAACAAGTATATAGTCTGCAACGGCGACGAGGGAGACCCCGGCGCCTTCATGGACCGCTCGATAATGGAGGGCGACCCGCACCGTATGCTCGAAGGCATGATGATTGCGGGGCTCGCCTGCGGCGCGGCTAACGGATATATCTACGTGCGCGCGGAGTACCCGATGGCGGTCTCGCGTCTGCGCACGGCCATCGCGCAGGCGGAGGAGTTCGGACTGCTCGGAGATAATATCCTGGGCAGCGGCTTCTCGTTCAGAATTCACATCAACCGCGGCGCGGGAGCCTTCGTCTGTGGCGAGGGCAGCGCGCTGACCGCCTCCATCGAGGGCAAGCGCGGAATGCCGCGCGTCAAGCCGCCGCGCACGGTCGAGCACGGTCTATTCGACAGCCCGACTGTGCTGAACAACGTCGAGACATTCGCCAACGTCCCGCTCATCATCAACAACGGCGTCGAATGGTACAAGTCGCTCGGCCCGGAGAAGAGCCCCGGCACGAAGGCCTTCGCTCTGACCGGCAACATAGAGAACACAGGCCTCATCGAAGTTCCGATGGGCACGACGCTGCGCGAGATAGTTTTCGAGGTCGGCGGCGGCATGAGAGGCGGCGCGGACTTCAAGGCCGTCCAGATAGGCGGCCCCTCCGGCGGCTGCCTCACGGAGAAAGACCTTGACCTCCCGCTCGACTTCGACTCGCTTTCTGCCGCGGGCGCGATGATAGGCTCCGGCGGCCTCGTCGTCATGGACAGCAAGACCTGCATGGTCGAGGTCGCGCGTTTCTTCATGAACTTCACGCAGAATGAATCCTGTGGAAAGTGCGTCCCCTGCCGCGGCGGCACGAAACAGATGCTTGCGATACTCGAACGCATAGTCGCGGGCGAAGGCCGCGACGGCGACATCGAACTGCTGCTTGAGCTTGCGGACATGATTTCGCACACGGCGCTCTGCGGCCTCGGCAAGACCGCGGCCCTGCCCGTCGTCAGCACGATAAAGAACTTCCGCGACGAGTACGAGGCGCACATCTACAAAAAATACTGCCCCGTCGGAGCCTGCGCGAAGCTCAAGAGCTTCAGCATAGACCCCGAGCTCTGCAAGGGCTGCTCGAAATGCGCGCGCGGATGCCCCGTCGGCGCGATCAGCGGAGAGATAAAGAAGCCCTTCGTCATAGACAGGGACAAATGCATCAAATGCGGAGCCTGCGTGACGGCCTGCCCGTTCCACGCGGTGAAGGAGGGATAGCCCGATGGAACAGAAAAAATATATGACGATAGACGGAATCCCCGTCGAGATAGCGGGAGAGAAAAACGTCCTCGAAGTCATACGCAAGGCGGGCATCCAGCTCCCGACCTTCTGCTACTACTCTGAATTGTCTATTTACGGCGCATGCCGTATGTGCATGGTCGAGAACAAATGGGGCGGACTTGATGCCGCCTGCTCCACGCCGCCGAAAGAGGGCATGGAGATATGGACGAACACGGAGCGGCTGCGCAAATACCGCAAGATGATACTCGAACTGCTGCTCGCCGACCACTGCCGCGACTGCACCACCTGCCACAACAACGGCAAATGCAAGCTTCAGGACCTCGCTATGCGCTTCAACATAGACGGCGTGCGCTTCCCGAACGGCGCGTCGGAGCCGCGGCGCGACGACTCGTCTCTCTGCATATCGCGCGACCACAACAAGTGCATCCTCTGCGGCGACTGCGTCAGAATGTGCAACGAAATACAGAGCGTCGGCGCGATAGACTTCGCGCGCCGCGGCTCGAAGATGACGATAAGCACCGTCTTCGACATCCCGATTGCCGAAAGCAACTGCGTCGGCTGCGGTCAGTGCGCCGCGGTCTGCCCGACCGGCGCGATAGTCGTCAAGAACGACACGGCGAAGGTCTGGAAGGCGCTTGACGACAAGAAGGCGCGCGTCTCCGTCCAGATAGCGCCCGCCGTGCGCGTCGCGATAGGCGAAGAGTTCGGCATAGGCGGCGGCGAGAACGCTATGGGCCGCATCGTCGCGGCGCTGCGCCGCATGGGCTTCAACGAGGTCTTCGACACCTCTACGGGAGCCGACCTCACGGTGCTCGAAGAGTCCGCCGAGTTCCTGGAAAAGCTAGCGAACGGCGGGACGGACGAGATGCCGCTCTTCACCTCCTGCTGCCCCGCGTGGGTGAACTTCTGCGAGAAGAATATGCCAGAGGTCGTGCCCTACCTTTCGACCTGCCGCTCGCCGATGCAGATGTTCGCTTCCGTCATAAAGGAAAACCACAAACATTCGCCGCGTAAGCACTACCACGTCGCAGTCATGCCCTGCACCGCGAAGAAGGCCGAGGCGGCGCGCGAGGAATTCCGCAGCGAGGCCGGCCCCGACACGGACTTCGTTATAACGACGCAGGAGCTTATCCAGATGATAAAGGAATCCGGCATCGTCTTCGACGAGCTGGAGCCTGAGGCTGTAGACATGCCTTTCGGCACGATGAGCGGCGCGGGCGTAATCTTCGGCGTTACGGGCGGCGTCACGGAAGCGGTGCTGCGCCGCATAACCTCCGACAAATCGCCCGCGGCCCTGCGCGCGATAGCCTTCAAGGGCGTCCGCGGCGACGAGGGCGTCAAGGAAGCCGAGGTGGCCTACGGCGAGCGCACGCTGAAAATAGCCGTCGTCAGCGGCCTCGGCAACGCGCGCAAAATAATCGAGAGAATCAAGGCCGGCGAACACTACGACTTCGTCGAGGTCATGGCGTGCCCCGGCGGCTGCGTCTGCGGCGCGGGCCAGCCTTTCGCGCTGCGCGATGAAAAGGAGCTGCGCGGCAAGGGCCTCTACTCGGCCGACAGAATGTCGAGCATCAAGCGCTCCGAGGAAAACCCGCTGATGATTTCGCTCTACAACGGCCTGCTCAAGGGCAAGGTACACGAGCTGCTCCACGTCCATTACGACGCGAAGGAGGCGGAGTAAATGGTCTCCATAAAAATCTGCAACGGAACCTCCTGCTATCTGAAAGGGGCCTACAACGTCCTCCAGTACTTCCAGCACGAGATAGAGGCGCGCGGACTGCACGACAAGATAAACCTCACGGGCTCCTTCTGCCTCGGCAACTGCGAGCACGGAGTCTCGGTAGACATCGACGGCAAAATATACAGCGTCGCGCCCGAGACCGCGCACAAATTCTTCGAAGAGACGGTAATGCCGCTCGTTAAGTAAGAATTTAGGCGAAAATATACAAATCAGCGCCGCCGCGTAAATTGCGGCGGCGCTTTCGTATGCGCGGAATCTCTGCGAAGTCCTAGAAAAATTCTGGATTCATGAAAGGTATGACGAGCTCGGCGGCGTTCCCGTCCGCGTCGAGCCCCCAGTAACCGCTGTATATGCCGTCGCCGAGGCCGCTCGTGAACATAGTCAGCCTGCTTCCTCCCGGCACGCGCCACGCGATGAAATCTCCGTACTCGCTCTGAACGCCGGGACGCGCCGCGGCGCTCTCAGCGAAGAGGCGCGCGAAGTAATCCTCGTAAATATTGCCCTCCGGGTGCTCTTCCTGCCATTGCTCCGCGAATGCGCGGTATTCCTCCGCCGTCTGCGCGTCAGCGAAACAGGCGAGCCCGGCGTCCACGCCGAAGAAGGTCCATACGCCGGGCTGTCCGAGCTCCTCGCGCCTGCGTCCCTCCGGCATCGCTATCTCGCGGCTCACGACTGGCGCGGAGCTTATTACGAGCCGCGCCGCCGCGACGCGGATTCCCGCGACGGGCGAGCGCAGCACAGCAAGCTCCACGTCATAGCTGCCCGCAGGTATGGTGCGGTCGAGCCGCGTCTCGTACTTCGTGCCGAGATAATAGAGCGGGTCTGCGAGGACGACGCGCCCCGTCGGAAAATCCACAGCGCCCGCCGCGACGGTCGTAAGTTTTCCGCCGAAGAGGCCGCGGAAGAAATCCTCGGGATAGCTCTCCTGATTCAAAAATTTAAGATTTTTCTCAAACGCCGCCTGAAGCGGAGATTTTTCTGTTTTGTCCGCCATCGTCAGCCCTCCGTCTCCCGCGTCCGCGCGCGGATAAATTTCACGCCTAATATAGCACGCGCCGCAGGATGCGAAAACGGCCCGATGGACTCGCCGTCCTTCGGGCCGTTCTGCGTTTCGCGGAAGCGCGCGGAGCTTAGTACTCCGTCACCTTGTTGTTGTCGGGGCCGGGCGTCGTGACGATCGCCTTGCGCGGCGTGACGCGCACCGCGCCCTTTGGCGCGAGCTTGCCGTGGAAAAGCTCTTCGCCGAGCGCCTTTATCTCATCGAAGACGGGGCCTTCCGTGAAATATTCCGCCGTGCCCTTGACCTGATAGCCTTCGCCCGATGCGGCGTCGCAGGCGGAGATAGAGACGTTCGCGTTCGCGAGCAGGTTCTTCAGCGTAACTTTGAAAAATACGTCGCCTATGAGCAGCGTCCCGTCCTCCGCGACCTTCTTGAAGCCTACGGGCACGGCGTTCGGCTCGCCGCCGTCGCAGGTCGCGAGATACCAGAGCTGGTTTTTGAGCAGATTCACTATTTTTTCATCCATCATGTCAAATCCTCCTTAACGGCTGTGTTTCTTGGCTTGATTCAAGTATAGCGCGCGGCTTACGAAATTAAAGATATAAAGAAATTTAATAGCCGCTTATTATTTTCATAGCAACTCGCATAAAGCGCGCGTTGCGGCGTATAATCAGGGCGAAAGGGGCGATGCGCGCGATGTACAGAAGAAAGACGGAAAAGGAGATACGCTGCCCGCTCGAATACGGGCTGGAGCTTTTCGGCGGGAAATGGAAATCCCGCATAATATGCGTGCTCGCGCAGAAAAAGACGCTGCGCTATGGCGAGCTGCGCGCGGAGCTTACGGACATCACCGACGCCGTGCTATCAGCGGCGCTCAAGGAGCTCCTTGCAGGCGGCATGGCGCTGCGCCGCTCATACGACGAGATACCGCCGCGCGTCGAATATTCGCTGACGGACAAGGGGCGCTCCGCCGTACCGATTCTCCAGAGCATCTGCCGCTGGTCGGCGGAGTATCACGACGGAGGCAGCGGCGGGGTGTGCCGCGGCTGTCCAGAAAATTTCGGACGGAGCGAAAATCGGTAAAATCAATTTTTTCCACGGCGCGTCTCGGTTTGCCGCGCGCCGCGGTTTGACCGCAATTTCCGCGAAAGAAACAAAAGAGAAAAATATACCTAATCCCCCTTTGTAAAAAGCGCGTTCCGTTGTATAATGCCCATCGGCTTGCACAATCGGTTGCATAGCTTAGAAATCAAAGAAACGGAGCGTCTTTTTATGGCAAGAGAGCAAGTAATGAAAAAAACGGTTGAAGACAGCGAGTGGTCGCTCTCCGCAGTCCCCGCCTCTATG
>DVKA01000111.1 GCA_018716365.1 Candidatus Caccocola faecipullorum | reverse complement strand
TTATTTCCGTGGAGCCTACGCCCTTTCTACGGCCTTGACCTCGGGCACCTCGGCGATGACGGCCTGCTCGACGGTCATGCGGAGCGTCTCAAGCGCGAAGGGGCATGTGCCGCACGCGCCCTGCATAGCGACGTAGAGCGTCCCCGTCGGCTCGTCGTATTTCACGAACGAGCAGTCGCCGCCGTGCATCTGAAGCGCGGGCGATACTTTGTTGGCAAGTACTTCTTTTACTTTCTCTTCTGTGGTCATTACAATTCCTCCAGTGGTTTTATTGATTTTTCGCTTTCTGCCAGAATTCTTCAAGTTCGTCGAGCGTGAAGTCCTTCCACGGACGGCCCGATTCCTCAACGGACTTTTCCACTTTCCTGAAGCGCGCGGCGAATTTCTCGCATGCGCGGTGGAGCGTTATCTCTGGGTCCGCGCCGAGGTGGCGAGAGAGGTTTACCGACGCGAAGAGTAGGTCGCCGAGCTCTTCTTCGATTTTCGCCCTGTCGCCCGACGCGACGGCTTCCTTGAGCTCCGAGACTTCTTCTTCGACCTTCGCCATCACCGGCGCGCAGTCGCCCTTGGGCCAGTCGAAGCCGGGCTTCGCGGCGCGCTCCTGTATGCGGTAGGCGCGCAGCAGAGCCGGCATCCCGCGCGGGATTCCCGCCATGTAGGACGAATCCTCTTCTTTCTTTTTGCGTTCCGCGGATTTTATCTGCTCCCAGTTTTTAAGCACGTCGTCGGAATCGTTTACGTGCACGTCGCCGAAGACGTGCAGGTGGCGGCGTATCAGCTTGTTCGTGAGCCCGTCGAGTACGTCGCACACGGTGAAGTCGCCGCGCTCTTCCGCCATGCACGAAACGAAGACGACCTGAAGCATGAGGTCGCCGCACTCCTCGCACATATTCGGAACGTTGCCGTCCTCTATCGCCTGTATAAGCTCGTAGCCTTCCTCGACTATGTAGCGCCGCAGCGACATATAGGTCTGCTCCCTGTCCCACGGGCAGCCGTCCGGCTCGCGCAGTTTCTTCATAACGTTTACCAGTTTCACGAATTTTTCCGCCGTCGCGGTTTCATACTGCGTCACGCACATTCCTCCAATTCCGCTATATTTTATCATTTATTGAGCGGCTGCGTCCTTACGGCACAGCATTTGCGCCATTTCGCGCATCCCGGCGAAGCCGCCCGGCCCTATGAGGCCGTCGGCGCGTTTGCGCCAGCGCTGCGGAAGCGCGAGCTTCTCCCATTTTTTGTCGGGCGTGCAGAATACTATCAGCTCGTAGCGGCCCGCGAGGACCTTAGTGACTCCGTACCTGTACGCCGCGTTTCTGACGGCCGCCGCGTCGAAGAGGAATTCCACCTCGGGCGGCAGTTTTCCGAAACGGTCTGCAGTCTCCTCGCGCAGCGCGCGCACCTCACCGGCGGATTCGGCCTTGAGCATCCGCCGGTAGAGCGTGACACGCAGGTTCTCCTGCGGAAGATAGTTCGCCGGTATCGATACGGGGAAGCCGACTTCGAGTTCTATCTGCGGCCTGTACGTACCCTTTATCTTCGCAATTTCTTCAGCGAGCAGGTCGCAGTAGCGTTGATAGCCGATTTTCGTGGAGTTGCCGTGCTGCGATACTCCGACGAGGTCTCCGCCGCCGCGTATCTGCAGGTCGCGCTGCGCGAGTTGGTAGCCCGCGCCAAGCTCGTCGAGCTCCGCTATCGCTTCGAGGCGCTCGCTCGACTCGACGGAGATATGCACGTCGTTCGGATAGAAGAGGAAGGCGTAGGCCTGATCCTCGCGCCGTCCGACGCGTCCGCGCAGCTGGTACATCTGCGCGAGGCCGAGCTCCTGCGCGTCGTCGACGATGAGGGTGTTCGCTGCGGGGATGTCGAGGCCGCTTTCGACTATCGTCGTGCATACGAGGATGTCCGTAAGCCCGGCGGCGAACTCCGACATTATCTTTTCGAGCGCCGCCTCGGGCGTTTTGCTGTGCGCGACGGTTATTTTAAGCTTCGGGAAGAGGCGCTTGAGCATCACGGCGCGCTCTTCGATGTCGCTTATCCTGTTGTGTACGAAGAATATCTGACCGCCGCGGTTTTTCTCGCGGAGCACGGCGTTTTTCAGAAGCTCTTCAGAAAAGGGGCGCACGACGGTGATGACTGGAAGACGGCGCTGCGGCGGCGTCTGGAGCACCGACATATCGCGCAGGCCGCTCATCGACAGCGAGAGCGAGCGCGGTATCGGCGTCGCCGAGAGCATAAGCATATCGACGCCCGGAAAGGCCTTCTTCATGTGGTCCTTGTGCATGACGCCGAAGCGGTGTTCCTCGTCGACGATGACGAGGCCGAGGTCCTTGAATTTTACGTCGTTTGTGAGCAGCCTGTGCGTCCCGATGATTATGTCGACCTTGCCGTCGGCGAGGTCCGTCAGTATCTTCCTCTGACGCGCGGGGGGAACGAAGCGCGAGATTGTCTCGACGCGCACGCCGGTGTCGGCGAAGCGCGCGGAGAATGTTTCGTAATGCTGGTTTGCGAGCAGCGTCGTGGGGGCCATTATCGCCGTCTGCCTGCCTGCGAAGGCCGCCTTGCCGGCCGCGCGTATCGCTACTTCGGTCTTTCCGAAACCGACGTCGCCGACGACGAGGCGGTCCATCGGCACGGGCCTCTCCATATCCTCCTCGACCTCTTCGATGGCGCGAAGCTGGTCGGCGGTCTCCTTGTACGGGAAACTCTCCTCAAGCTCGCGCATCATTTCGCGGTTCTCCGGAAAGGCGAAGCCTTTGCTCACCTCGCGCTCGGCATAAATTTTTATCAGCTCTGCGGCGGCCTTCTCGGCGGCCTCGCGCGCCTTCGCCGCAGATTTTTTCCAGAGCGAGCCCTTGAGCCTGTCGGGCGCCGGCTCCTGCCCCGGCAGCGGCGACCACGGCGAAATTTTGTGGAACTGCATGACTGGGATGAGAAGGCGGCGTTCCTCGGCGAACTGCAGCACAAGGTATTCCTGCTCTCCGTCGGCCGTTTTCACCTGCTCCGCGCCAAGATAGCGCGCTACGCCGTAATCGTCGTGGACGACCCACTGCCCCGGCATAAGTCCCGCGCCCCAGTCGGCGGGCGCGTGGTTTTCAATGCGGCGGCGCGCAACCGTGATGCCGGACAATTCAAGGTCGGTGATTACGGCTGTGCGCGACTCGGAATCTATGAAGCCCTCGCTGAGCACGCCGCGCTTCTGTTCGAAGCCGTTGACGGCGGCCCATTGGAGGTTGCGCTCCGTCTCGGAGAAAACCTTTATCTTATATCCGTCGTTTATCAGCGAGAGGCAGTAGCTTTCGACTTCGCGCAGCTTCCCGCGGAAGTTGGGAAACTGCGATACGCTCATGCGCGCGGCGCAGTTTTTCACGTCCGGCAGGATGCGGAGCCTCCGGTATGCCGCGAGCGCCGCGCATATCTTTTCCCAGCGTTCCCACTGCACGGCGTCTTTCCTGTCGCGGTCGAGGTTGTTCCAGAGCCATACGGAGTTCTCCGCCGTCATGTCGAGGCCGTGCGGGTCGAAGAAGAGCACGCGCATATCCTTCGGAAAGTAGTTTTCGAGGACGTTGTCGCTCTTTGCGACGAGGCTCTGTATCGAGCACTTTTTTATATTTTTAAGGCTTTTCTGCGTGTCCGGTATGTAATATCGTATATCCTCGACCTCGTCGTCGAAGAACTCGACGCGGATAGGATACATATCGGAAGGGCTGAATATATCTACGATGCTGCCGCGCACGGCGAACTGCCCCGGCGTCCACACGAGGTCGCCGCGTTCGTAGCCCTTCTGCGCGAGCCAGTCGGCGAGGCGGTCGCGCCCCGCCTCCTTCCCCACTTCGAGCTCACGGAAATCTCCGCCGGTCGAAAAAGGGGACATGAGCGACGCAGGGGTCGCCGCGAGGACGCCTCCGCGGTATTTGAAATCTTCAAGCACGTCGCCGCGCGCCATCTTCTGCGCGTCGCTGCGCGTCTCGTCCTCAGACATCGGCAGCTCGGGCAGCACCTTGACGCAGCCGAGCACGCCTAGCTCGCCGGCGTCTGCAGCAAAGTCGCGCACCTGGCGCGCGTCGGGAAGGAGCGCGAGCAGCGGGAAATCTATATCGCGGCAGACCCACGGGCGCATCGCGCCCTTCGACGCGAGGTGGACGCCCTTGTTTCTGTACCAGAGGCCGTCGTCGAGCGCGGCGAGCGAGCTTCCTGAGTAGGACGATTTATTCTCCGGCATTTAGCCTGAAACCGTTCGCCTTCGTCATCGCGGCGTCTATCCCATCCGTAAGCCAGAGGTTCAGCGCCTCCCACGCGGCGTCCTCGATTTTGCCCCACTCGCGGCGCTGCTCCTGCGGAATTTTCGCAAGCACCCAGTCGGCGAGATCCATCTTCACATTCGGAGAGCCTACTCCGATGCGGAGGCGCGGCACGTCGAGCGTGCCGAGCGCGCCGATGACGGATTTCAGGCCGTTCTGGCCTCCCGCTGAGCCGCTTTTACGCATACGGATGCGCCCGAACGGCAGCGCCACGTCGTCGGATATTATCAGGATGTCCGAAGGTTCGAGATTCTGGTAGCGCGCCGCCTCGCCGACGGAAAGGCCGCTGAGGTTCATGTAGGTGTGCGGCTCAAGGAAGCCGACGCGCTCGCCGCAGCATATCGCGGGCCCCCAGTACGCGCCGCGGAATTTTATCTGCGGCTCGCCGAGGCCGAGGCGCGCGACGAACGAGTCGACGATGATCCAGCCGGAGTTATGTCTCGTCCATACATATTGATAGCCCGGGTTGCCCAGGCCGACAATCAGTTTCATGAATGACAGGTCTTTCTGTAAAAAAGTCTTATTTTCCGCAGTTCAGCAGAAAAAACGCGGCCCGGCCTCCGTCCCTCCAGACGAGGGCGCGCACAGAAACTTCGGCGCGGAGGAAAAATTTCCCCCGCAGCGCGAATTTCCGACGCGCATGACGGGCGCAGCCGGGCCGCGGAAAACGGTCGAACTGGAAACGAATAGGTTACTCTTCCTTCGCAGCCTTGCCCTTCGCAACGACTTCGACTTCGGTGTTCTCTTCGGTCTCCGCAGCCGCCGGCTCAGCCTCTTCCTTCGGCTGCTCGACGTGGATCACGAGGAGGTCCGCGTCGGTGACGGCGGTCACGCCCTCAGGAAGCGCGAGGTCCTTAACGAACACTTCGGAGCCGACCTCAAGGGCCTGGGCGTCGAATACGATCTCTTCGGGAATGTCGCTCGGCTGGACTTCGACGAGGATGGCGCGCTCGCCGTATACGAGGACTCCGCCGTCGTCCTTGATGCCCTTGCAGAGCTCTTCGTTGATGACGCGGATAGGAACCTCGACCTTGATCATGTGTCCC
>DVKA01000110.1 GCA_018716365.1 Candidatus Caccocola faecipullorum | reverse complement strand
ATCTTCGTGCAGCTGAGCATAGCGGGGCGAGCCTCCTTCCGCTCTCTTAACAAAGGTATTTTAGCATAAAGATTACAGTGCGGCGTCAGCGCAAAAAAGCGGACGAAGCCGAAAAGCCCCGTCCGCCGCGTAGTTTTGTTCCTCGCGCGAAAAATTTACGCGCCGTGTACGGCCTCCGCCATTTCGCGCACGTACCGCGCGACGTGCGGCACGCAGTCCTCGCCGTACTTTTCGCAAAGCTTCACTATTGCGCTGCCGACTATCGCGCCGTCGGACTGAGAGGCCATCGACGCTGCCTGCTCCGGCGTCGATATGCCGAAGCCTACGGCGCACGGAATATCCTTCTCGCGTTTGACGAGGCGCACCATCGCGCCGACGTCCGTCGTTATCGCGCCGCGCACGCCCGTAACGCCGAGCGACGAAACACAGTAGACGAAGCCCTCGGCCTCTCGCGCTATCGTCGCTATGCGCTCGTGCGAAGTCGGCGCAATCAGAGAGACGACCTCGACGCCGTGGCGGCGGCACGGAGCGGCGAACTCTTCCTTTTCCTCAAACGGCACGTCGGGCAGTATGAGGCCGTCGACGCCGGCCGATGCAGCGGCTTCGGCGAAGCGCTCAATTCCGTAGGAATAGACGACGTTCGCGTAGGTCATGAAGGCGAGCGGCGTATCTACGCGCGCGCGGATGCGGCGCGCAGTCTCGAGTATCTTGTCTGTCGTCGCGCCGCCGCGCAGCGCGCGGACGTTCGCGGCCTGTATGACCGGCCCTTCAGCGGTCGGGTCGGAGAAGGGGATACCGAGCTCTATTAGGTCGGCTCCGGCCTCCGCCATCGCACAGGCGAGCTCCTCCGTGACCGCGAGGCTCGGGTCTCCGCAGGTGATGAATGGTATGAAGGCTTTGCCCTTTTCAAAGGCGCGTCTGATGTTACTCATGCAAATCCTCTCCTCTGTACCGCGCTATCGCCGCGCAGTCCTTGTCGCCGCGTCCCGAGAGACAGACGACGATTATTTTGTCCCTTCCCATCTGCGGCGCGATCTTCATCGCGTGCGCGACGGCGTGCGCGCTCTCGATTGCGGGGATTATGCCCTCCGTGCGCGCGAGATACTCGAAGGCCTCGACTGATTCGTCGTCGGTGACGGGGACGTACTCGGCGCGGCCCGTGTCGTGCAGGTAGGCGTGCTCGGGGCCGATGCCGGGATAGTCGAGCCCCGCGGAAATCGAATAGACGGGCGCGATCTGCCCGTAGGCGTCCTGGCAGAAGTAGGACTTCATGCCGTGGAAGATGCCGAGCCGCCCCGTCGCTATCGTAGCCGCCGTCTCGGGCGTGTCGACGCCGCGCCCCGCCGCCTCGCAGCCGATGAGCTTCACGGACGGGTCGCCGATGAAGTTGTAGAACGTACCGATGGCGTTCGAGCCGCCGCCGACGCATGCGAGCACGGCGTCGGGCAGCCTGCCCTCGGCCTGCGCGAGCTGCTCTTTTATCTCTTTCGATATGACGGCCTGGAAGTCGCGCACTATCGTCGGGAATGGGTGCGGCCCCATGCACGAGCCGAGGACGTAATGAGTGTCGGCGATGCGGCGCGTCCACTCGCGCATCGTCTCGCTGACGGCGTCCTTCAGCGTCCCCGTGCCGCTCTCGACGGAATGGACGGTCGAGCCGAGCAGCCTCATGCGGTAGACGTTGAGCGCCTGACGCTCGATGTCCTCGCGTCCCATGAAGACCTCGCACTCCATACCGAAGAGCGCCGCCGCCGTCGCCGTAGCGACGCCGTGCTGCCCCGCGCCCGTCTCGGCTATGAGGCGCGTCTTGCCCATGCGTTTTGCAAGAAGCGCCTGACCGAGGACGTTGTTTATCTTGTGCGCGCCGGTATGGTTCAGGTCCTCGCGCTTTAAATATATCTTCGCGCCGCCCAAGTCCTCCGTCATGCGCTTTGCGAAGTAGAGGCGCGACGGCCTGCCCGCGTAGTCGTTAAGCAGCGCGGCAAGCTCGCTCTGGAAATCCGCGTCGTCCTTGTATCTGTTGTAAGCCTCTTCAAGCTCTATGACGGCGTTCATCAGCGTCTCGGAAATGTACTGCCCGCCGTGTTCGCCGAACCTTCCTCTGCTCATCTATGAAAACCTCCTGACAGCGGCGACCGCCGCCTTAATTTTTTCCAAGTCTTTGAATCCGTCCGTCTCCACCCCGCTGCTCATGTCGAGCGCGAAGGGACGCAGCTTGTCTATAACTTCAGCGGCGTTATCCGCGCCGAGGCCGCCCGCTATGAAGCAGGGGCGCGGGAAATTTTCCGCGAATTTCCAGTCGAAGCGCCGCCCCTCGCCTTGGCCGCCGTCGAGCAGGACGCACTCCGCGGAGCTTTGCGCGGCGCGCCGCACGTCGTTTTCATCCTTCACGCGGAAAGCCTGAATAATCTCGCAGCGGCAGAGCGCGCGCAGATTTTTTATATATTCCTCGTCCTCGGAACCGTGGAGCTGCGCCGCGCGGATTGCGCCGCAGTTTACGAGTTCCGCTATAACTTCGGGGCGCTCGTCTACGAACACGCCCACGGGCATAATTTCAGACGACAGCCGCAGCGCAAGCTCTTTAGCACGCTCTAGGGAGACGTTTCTGCGGCTTTTCGGGAAATTCACGACAAACCCCGCGTAGTCCGGCTTCGCCTCGTTGACGAAATCTATGTCGCATTCGCGCGAAAGCCCGCAGATTTTTATTTTCGTCACCGCGCCGTCCCCCTAAGCTCCGCGAGCGCCGCGCGCTTGTCTGCCGCGCGCATCAGCCGCTCGCCGACGAGCACGGCGTCCGCGCCGCAGCGGCGCAGCTTTTCTATATCCTCCGGGCCGTTCACTCCGCTCTCGGAGACGAATACGATTTCGCGCGGCACGAGCGGGCGCAGCCGCAGGCTGACGTTCATATCCACCTTGAAGGTTTTCAGGTCGCGGTTGTTGACGCCGACGATGCGCGCGCCCGCGCCGAGCGCCAGCTCCGTTTCCGCTTCGTCGTGGACTTCGACGAGCGCCGACAAATTAAGCTCGTGCGCGAGGGCTATATAGTCGCGCAGCGCCGCGCCTTCCGTCAGCGAAACTATCAGCAGCACCGCCGAGGCTTCGAGCGCCGAGGCCGAGTATATCATGTACTCGTCCACCGTGAAATCCTTGCGCAGCACAGGGATGCGCAGCTCACGCGCCATCTCGCGCAGATATTCGTCGCTCCCCTTGAACCAGAACGGCTCCGTCAAACACGATACGGCGGCAGCGCCCGCAGCCTCGTAGCCGCGCGCGATGTCGAGATAAGGGAAATCACAGGCGATAAGCCCCTTCGACGGAGAGGCGCGCTTCACCTCGCAGATGAACGCAACGTCCCCGCCGCGCAGCGCATTCTCGAATGCGCGCGGAGTCCTAGCCTTCGCCGCTTCTTCCGCGGCGCGGCGCACATCCGCGAGCGGCGCGCGCTTTTTATCCTCCGCGACGCGGATTTTCGTCCTTTCGGCTATTTCCTCTAAGATGTTCATTTATTGCTCTCTCTTATAAATTCGTCGAGCTTGCGCATCGCCGCGCCGGAGTCGATTATTTCTTCCGCCGAACGCACGCCCGCTTCAATGCTTTCGGCCTTGCCGCCGATGTAGAGCGCGGCCCCGGCGTTGAGGCAGACGGCGCTGCGCTTCGGCCCGCGGTCCTCGCCGCCGAGTATCGCGCGCGTTATCGCCGCGTTCTCCGCCGGAGTTCCTCCCGCCAGCTCGGATTTGCCGCAGCGTTCGTAGCCGAAACGCTCCGGCGTAAGCTCGTAGGACTGGAACCAGCCTTCCTTTATCTCGCAGACCGTCGTCGGCGCGCTCATGGAAATTTCGTCAAGGCTGTCCTGACCGAAGACGACCATGCCGCGCGAGACGCCGAGGCGCGACATGACGTGTGCGAGCGGCTCGACGAGCGTCTCGTCGTAGACGCCCATCAGCTCGCGCTTCGCGCCCGCGGGGTTCGAGAGCGGGCCGAGAATGTTGAAGACCGTCCTGATGCCCAGCTCGCGACGCACCGGCGCGACGTACTTCATCGCGATATGGTAGTTCTGCGCGAAGAGGAAGCAGATGTTTATCTCCTTCAGCAGCTGTGCGCTGCGCTCCGGCGAAATCGTGATGTTCACGCCGAGCGCTTCAAGCACGTCGGCAGCGCCGCACTTCGACGAGGCCGCGCGGTTTCCGTGCTTCGCGACCGGCACGCCGCCAGCCGCAATGACCAGCGCCGCCGTCGTAGATATGTTGAAAGAGTTCGCGTGGTCTCCGCCCGTGCCGACTATTTCGAGCGCGTCCACGTCGTGCAGCAGCCTGATGCAGTGCTCGCGCATGCCGACCGCGGAGGCGGTTATCTCGTCCGTCGTCTCGCCCTTCAGCGAGAGCGCCGTAAGGTAGGCCGCCATCTGCACGCCGCTCGCCTGCCCGTTCATTATCTCGTTCATGACCTCGCGCGCTTCGTCGAAGGTCAAATCTTCTTTTCTTGAAAGTTTTATTATCGCTTCTTTAATCATCATTATTTCCTCCCAGCTTTCACTGCGTCTATAAAATTCTTCACTATCATGGGGCCGTCGGGCGTCATCACCGATTCTGGATGGAACTGAACGCCGCAGACAAGCCGCTTCACGTCTTCAAGCGCCATTATTTCGCCGTCTTCGGCGCGCGCAGTGACGCGCAGCGACGGCGGCAGGCTCTCTTCGACGGCCGCGAGCGAATGGTAACGCGCGGCGGGAAATCCGCTCTTCATGCCTTTGAACAGCACGCTCCCGCCTTCGAGCGAAATGTGCGAAACCTTGCCGTGCATCAGGCTCTTGGCATAAGATACGCGGCCGCCGAGCGCCGTGCATATCACCTGCATTCCGAGGCAGACGCCGAAAATCGGTATCTTCCCCGCGAAGCGGCGCACAAGCGCCGGACATACGCCGGCATCCTCGGGACGGCCGGGGCCGGGCGACAGAAGGATCGCTTCCGGCGCGAGGGATTCGACTTCGTCCGCCGTCACCGCGTCGCTGCGCACCACCATAACGTCAGGGACGAAAGATCCTGCAAGCTGGTACAGGTTGTAGACGAAGCTGTCATAGTTATCTATCAGCAGAAACATTATTTTAATCCTCCTTCCGCGGCGCGCAGGGCGCGCACTACGGCCTGCGCCTTGTCGGCGCATTCCTGGAACTCCCGCTCAGGCACGCTGTCCGCGACGACGCCCGCGCCGGACTGGACGCAGACGCGCCCGTTCTTTTTATAGGCGAGCCGTATCGCTATACATGTGTCCATGTTGCCGCTGAAATCAAGATAGCCCACAGCGCCGCCGTAAATTCCGCGCCGAGTCCCTTCGAGCTCGCGGATTATCTCGCAGGCGCGTATCTTCGGCGCGCCCGACAAAGTCCCGGCGGGCAGTATCGAGTCCACGGCGTCAACCGCGTCCCTGTCGACGCGGATTTTCCCTGAAACTGTCGAGCCGATGTGCATAACGTGCGAGAAGCGCAGCACTTCCATATATTTTTCAACATTGACGCTGTTCAGGCGGCATACGCGCCCGAGGTCGTTGCGTCCGAGGTCGACGAGCATATTGTGCTCGGCGAGCTCTTTCTCGTCGGCGAGCAGCTCGCGTTCGAGCGCGGCGTCTTCCTCATCACCGGCGCCGCGCCTGCGCGTCCCCGCAAGCGGGAAGGTGTAGAGGGAGCCGTCGTCGAGACGTGCGAGCGTCTCCGGCGAAGCTCCGGCTATCTCTATGTCGTCGCTCGAAAAGTAGAACATATAGGGCGACGGGTTCGTCGTGCGCAGCACGCGGTAGGCGTCGAAGAGGCTGCCCTCCGCCGCCGCGCTCATCGGGTTCGACAGCACGACCTGGAAGATGTCTCCCTCGCGGATGTATTTTTTCGCGCTCTCCACCATAGCGCAGAACTCCTTCTTCGAAAAGCGAGGAGCAAGCTCATCCTTCAGCCGCAGCGGGCGGAAGACGGCCTTCGCGCCGCTTGAAAGCAGAGATTCCATCTCGTCGAGCTTCTTCCACGCGCGCAGGTAGCCCGCGTCCGCGTCGTCCGCTGGGACGCCGGCTATAAGCAGCAGTTTCTGGCGGTAATGGTCGAAAGCTATCACCTTGTCGAAAAGCATCAGGTCAACGTCGCGGAAGTCGCCGCAGTCGCCTCCGGCGCGAAGCTTCGGCTCCGCGTACTTGAAATATTCATAGGAAAAATAGCCGACGAGGCCGCCACAGAAGGGCGGCATTCCCTTGATCTTCGGGCTTCTGCGCTCGCGCAGCAGCGCGCGGATAGCCGCGCCCGGGTGCTCGGTCCGCTCCGTCCTTTCGCGCGTTTCGCCGTCGTCCGCCGCCTCGCGGATGCGCAGCAGGCCGTCGGTGCAAGTCAGTTCAAGCTCCGGCTCGTAGCCGAGAAACGAATAACGCCCCCAACGGCGGTCGTTCTCCGCGCTTTCGAGCAGAAAGCAGTGCCTGCCCGCCGCGCGCAGCGTCCTCATAACCTCGACGGGCGTAAATCTGTCGGCGTACAGCTCGCGGCAGACTGGAATCCTTTTGTAATCGCCGCTTTTCGCCAGCCTCTTGACCTCTTCAAGCTCAGGATACATGAAACTACCTCCGTTCGCTGCCGGAGGGCTGAAACAGAAAAGCCCGTCCCGGCAGATATTTAGTCTGCCAAGGACGGGCTGGAAATTCCCGCGGTGCCACCTTGTTTCACGACTTTGCGTGCTCTTAGCGAGATACTATCATATCTCCGGCAACTTACGCATGCCCCCGCGTCGCGTCATACTCGGCTCACGCCTTTCCCCGCGCCCTCAACGGTCCATTTGCCTGCCTGCGTTCCGCCCGCTCTCACCAACGCGGACTCTCTGTTGGCGCCCGACAGACTTTATCTCCGTCTCACCGGTTTCGGTCTGTATTAACCACGTCGTAGATTATATAGAAATTTTTACCGCTGTCAACACTTTATAAATCGTAATCGAACTCCGCCACGACAGCCGTGTGGTCCGACGGCTTCGCCATCGCGCGCAGTTCGCGCTCGACGATCACGGAGCGGCAGAGCGCCGCGGCGCTCTTCGTGCCGAGCACATGGTCTATGCGCCAGCCGATATTGCGCGCAAGCGAATCCTTTATGCGGTAATCCCAGAATGTGTACTCTCCAGCCTCCGGCAGATGTTCGCGGAAAATATCGACCAGCCCCCACTCCATGGCGGAGGCGAGAGCCTTCTTAACATCCTCGTGGAAGCAGACGTGGTTCTTCTTGTTCTTCGGATTCGTCACGTCTATATCAGAAGGCGCGACGTTGAGGTCGCCCACCCAGACTGCGAGGCCCTCCGGCGTGCAGCGGCGTTCGAGCAGGCCGCGCACGCGCGCGATGAAACGCAGCTTGTAGGGATAATCGGGGTTCTCTATCTCCTTGCCCTGCGGGATGTAGGTGTTCAGCACGCAGAGCCCGCCGAAACGCGCGAAGGCCACGCGCGCCGCCTCGGATTCATCGCGCCCCTCCTCGCCATCGTCGCCGAGGCCGAACGAAACTTCGTCCGGCGCGCGCTTCGAGAGGATTGCGACGCCGTTGTAGCTTTTCATGCCTCGGAAGTTGCAGTACTCGTAATAATCCTCGAAAAAGTCCGTCGGGAAATCCGCGTCGACGCACTTCGTCTCCTGGAGACAGAGCACGTCTGGAGCGCCTTTTGCGCGAAACCACTCGGCAAGCACCGGAATGCGGCTCTTTACGGAATTTACGTTGAACGTGGCTATCTTTAGCGTCATCGCTGCACCTCGCAAAAAAATAATCTCGCGCCTCAATTATACAGCCGCGCGCCGCCGCGCAAAAGAACCGCGAAATTTCCGCCGCGGCTAGGCGCATACGAAAGCCGCGCCGCGCGCGGCACAGAGCGCAAGCGCGGGCGCGGAAGCAGAACTTACGCCAGCGGCTGCAATTCCACGCGCAAACATACGAACGCCGGGCGCGCCAAAGTTTCGCGCCGTTTCCCAAACGCGAGGTTAAACGGCGCGCCTCCACGCCCGCGCGCCTGATTTACGACAGATTACTAAAAAGCGGACGCTTCCGTGAAACGTCCGCTTCTTTCTCAAATTTTATTCCGCCCAGTAGTTCGGCGCTTCCTTCGTAATGACTACGTCGTGCGGGTGGCTTTCCTTCATAGAGGCCGCCGTGACCTGCACGAAGCGCGAGTCGCTGTGGAGCCGCTCTATCGTCGGCGCGCCGACGTAGCCCATGCCCGCGCGGATTCCGCCGACCATCTGATAGATGACCGCCGAGATCGGCCCCTTGTGCGGGACCATGCCTTCGATGCCTTCCGGCACGAGCTTGTCTTCCTGCGCGCCCTCCTGGAAGTAGCGGTCTTTGCTGCATCCGCCCTTCATCGCTCCGAGCGAGCCCATGCCGCGGTAACTCTTGAAAGAGCGTCCCTTGTATATGACCGGCTCTCCCGGGCTTTCCTCGGTTCCGGCGAAGAGCGAGCCTATCATGACGACGTCGCCACCAGCCGCAAGCGCCTTGACGATGTCGCCCGAGTAGCGGATGCCGCCGTCAGCGATGACGGTCTTGCCGAGGCGGTGCGCCGTCTCGGAGACGTTCATGACCGCCGCTACCTGCGGCACGCCGATGCCGGCGACGATTCTCGTCGTGCATATCGAGCCCGGGCCGATGCCGACCTTTACGCCGTCAGCGCCGGCCGCGATGAGAGCTTCCGCAGCCGCGGAGGTGGCGATGTTGCCGCCGATTATCGGGAGGTCGGGGTAGGTCTTTCTGAGGTAGGCGACCATGTCGATGACCATCTTTGAATGTCCGTGCGCCGTATCTACGATGATGACGTCAACTCCGGCCTTGACGAGCGCCGCGGCTCTGTCTTTCGCGTCGTGGCCCACGCCTATCGCCGCGCCGACGCGCAGACGCCCGTGTCCGTCTTTCGCGGCGTTCGGGAAGGCTTTAGCCTTGAGGATGTCCTTTATCGTGATGAGCCCTTTGAGTTTGTTGTCTTTGTCGACTATGGGCAGTTTTTCAACCTTGGAGCCCATAAGTATGCTTTTCGCGTCGTCGAGCGTCGTGCCGACGGGCGCGGTGACGAGGTGGTCTTTCGTCATTACGTTTGAAATCGGCTGGTCGAGGTTCGTGACGAAGCGCAGGTCGCGGTTCGTGATTATGCCGACGAGGCGTATTTCGTCGTCTACGACGGGGACGCCCGAAATGTGGTAGTGTTCCATGAGCTCGACCGCGTCGCGTATCGAGTCAGATGGATGGCGGTAGAAGGGGTCTACTATGACGCCGGATTCCGAGCGCTTGACCTTGTCGACCTCGACGGCCTGCGCTTCAAGCGGAAGGTTTCTGTGCAGTATTCCGATGCCGCCTTCGCGCGCGAGGGCTATCGCAAGGCGCGCCTCCGTAACAGTGTCCATCGCCGCGCTGCATATCGGGATATTGAGGTCTATCTGCGGCGTCAGCTTCGTCGTCACATTGACGCCGGAGGGCACCACCTCGCTGTATCCGGGGACAAGAAGCACGTCGTCAAAGGTAAAGCCGCGATAATCGACAAATTTCCCGCTGTTCTTCTCCATAATCACATGTCCTCCATAAGATTATTTAATAAAAAATCATGGCGCTCCGCGCACGCGGGAAGTTCTCGCGCTATGGTAGCCACTCCGTGGCATATCATGCACTCTCCTCTTCCGGCGCTGCCGCAGTGCTCCGCCGATTTCACTTTCATGTTGAAGATTTTTTTCGTTGCGCTTCCGCCGAGTGCGCGGTTCATGTTTTCGATGAAGGCCGGCACTAGGTGGGCAAGCTTCGGCCTCTGGGCGTTGAGCGTGACGTCCACCCACTCCGCGCGCCATCCGTCAGCAGCGAGAAGTTCGAGCACAGAGCGCAGAAGCTCCATGCTGTCCGCCCCGCGCCATTTTTCGTCCGACGCCGGGAAGAGCGTCCCGATGTCGGGCTCTCCAGCCGCGCCGAGCAAAGCATCCATAACCGTATGCGCGACGAGATCCGCATCCGAATGGCCGAGCAGGCCGTAGCTGACGCCTTCAACTTTCACACCCGCGATTATAAGCGGACGGCCTTCGACAAGCTGATGTATGTCGTAGCCGTGGCCCGTCCGCCGCTCGGTCTCGCGCGAGCCGCGCGCGAGCGCGCAGGCGGCTTCCCAGTCGAACTGTGAAGTTATCTTGAAATTCATCTCTTCGCCCTCCACAGGGACGATTTTTTTCCCCGCCGCAAGCCATAGGGAAGCTTCGTCGGTTCCGCCCTGCGGCGAATTCTCCATGACTTCGGCGAGCTCACGGAGCGGAAACGCCTGCGGCGTCTGCGTCCTGAAATAGAGAGACCTGTCCGCAACGCCTGTTATCACGCCGTTTTCTACAATTTTGAGGGAATCGGTGGACGGGAGCAGAGGCACGGCTCCCGAACCGTCTGCCTCGACGGCGTCCATGAGCCGCAGGCAAAGCCCTTCGCTTATAAAAGGGCGGGCCCCATCGTGCACCAGCACGTGCGGCCCGCGGCACGCTCCAAGTCCCTTTATCACGGATTCGCTTCTCGAACGTCCGCCCTCGACGAGCGTCAGCCCGAGCTTTTCCGCCTCTCCGGCAAGCGCGGCAAGGCTTTCGCGCGGAACGGTCATTACTATATCGCAGACGCGCCCCATGCGGCGGAGCTTATCCGCAGCAGCGAAGGACCAGCGCCACACCAGCGCGCCGCCGAGCATACGGAACTGCTTCGGCACGCCGCCGAGACGGCTGCCGGAGCCGCCCGCAGTTATGAGAAAAGACCAGTCCGGCGCGTCCTTCATTCCGCCCTACGGATGTATGCGCCCGAAGATCATTCGTCCCGCCGACGTCTGGAGCATCGACGTGACGGTAACCTTAACGCGCTCGCCTACGTGGCGGTAGCCGTCCTCGACTACGAACATCGTGCCGTCGTCGAGGTAGCCGATGCCCTGATGGTTCTCCTTGCCGAGGCGGATGATGTCTATCTCGATTTTCTCTCCGGGCAGGAGCATCGGCTTCAGAGCGTTCGCAAGGTCGTTGACGTTAAGCACGTCGACGCCTTCAATCTGAGCGACCTGATTAAGGTTGTAGTCTGTCGTGATTACCTTGCCGCTGAGGCGGCGCGCAAGGACGACGAGCGCCTCGTCTACCTTGTCGCGCTCCAGCTCGCGCAGGGTAACCTCCGGTATCTCGATGGTCAGCCCCTTTACCTTCTGGAGGTCCGTAACGACGGACAATCCGCGGCGTCCTCTTGTGCGGCGCAGCGGGTCGGTAGAGTCCGCAACGCCCTGAAGCTCCGCGAGGACGAAGCGCGGAAGGACTATCGTCCCCTCGATAAATCCGGTCTTCGCAACGTCGAGTATGCGGCCGTCGATTATCGCGCTTGTGTCGATTATCTTTGCGCATGAAGCCGCTATGCGCAGCTCCTCCGGCGCTGGGCTTTCGCCTTTTTTCTTCGTGCGCGTGAGCTTCGACTTTATATCTATGTTAGTCAGTATGTTCCAGAAATCGTCGCCGCGTTTGGCGAAGAAGCGCAGCCCCCAGTAGCCCAGCGCTACGTTGAGAAGCACGGCCACATATACGCCTATTCCCCCCGGAAGCTTGGCGAGCGGAATCGCAATGAGATTCGCCAGAAGCAGGCCGAGGATCAGCCCTATCATGCTGACTATAAGATCCGGCACGCTCACATTCTGTATTTTGGATTCGAAGAACTGACCGAATTTCTTAATAGACCACCAAAACAGAGGTGCAAGAATAAAGCCGAAAGCCGCCGACACGAGGACGATCAGAACGCCCGCTCCTATCGGGTGTATATCCGTTACCGCAGGCCACCAGTCTTCCGCTATCATGAGCAGATAGAACTGATAGCCGGCTGCGCCGCAGATAAAGACCATAACCGCTGTGACCAATCTTTTCATCACCTTGGACAATTCAAGGTCATGCCGCATAAAATCTCCTCCTTTCCTGAGCCTTAGATTTTTTTCGATTTATGCGTACCTTCAACAAAATTATCCCTCTGTTCCGCTCATCTCCTTTCTCGCCTCCATCGCCATATGCAGCGTGACGCGGTCGGCGAATCCTATGCTGCCGCCCGCCGGCAGCCCGTACGAGAGACGAGAGACGCGCACCGGGAGCCCTTTCAAAGCCTCCTGCACGGAATAGGCTGTGAGGTCTCCCTCAATACGCGGAGCGGTAGCAAGAATTATCTCCTGCACTCCGCCCTCCTCTACCCTGCGCCGCAGACGTTCGAGGCTCTCTTCGGGAATCTCTTCGTCGTCGAGCGGCGACGTTCTGCCGCCGAGGACATGGTAAAGTCCGTTGAAAATTCCGGCCTGTTCCATAGCGACGCAGTCTTCTTCGTTTTCTACGACGCATATAAGCCGCCTGTCGCGCAGCGGGTCAGTGCATATCGCGCACGGGTCGGCGTCGGTGACGGCTCCGCATTCGCTGCACCGCCGGATGTTCTTTGAGAGAGAGAGCACCGCCTCGCCGAAGCCGCGGATTTTCTCCGGTTCCTGGCGCAGAAGGTAGAACACCATACGCCTCGCCGTCTTTTCGCCGACGCCGGGGAAGCGGCTCCACTCGCCTATAAGTTTCTGAACGGGCCCCGGAAGCGCCAAAGCCGGCCTCTTACATCAGGCCGGGAAAGCCGCCCATGCCGCCGGTAAGAGCGCTCATCTTCTGCTCAGAGAGCGCGCGGGCTTTCGACGTCGCTTCCTTTATCGCGCCAAGCACGAGGTCTTCAAGCATTTCGACATCGTCGGGGTTCACGACTTCTTTATCTATCGAGACGGAGAGGACGTCGCCGTGACCGTTCGCCGTCACCTTGACGGCTCCGCCGCCGGCAGTGCCTTCGAGGACCGTGTTCTGGAGCTCTTCCTGGGCCAGCGCCATCTGCGCCTGCATCCTCTGAGCCTGTTTAATTATCTTATCCATCTTCATAACAAAATCATCCTTTCAAAATTACGCGAACAGAGCGTAACGTTTTATATTTTAACGCTTTTCTTCTGAAAAGGCATCATCTTTATATCTGTCGAGGTGAAGACAGGTTAAAATCAGATACCAGACGAAGAGCGGAAGCTTCGCAATGCGCCGCCATCTCGACGGCTCCTGTATCACACGGTAGAGCCACTCCATGCCGCACTTCTGCCACGCCTTCGGCGCGCGCGTGAGGTTGCCCGATATGACGTCCATCGTGCCGCCGACTCCCATGCCGACGACCGCTCCGGTCTCGGCTATGTGTTTCTCAAGCCAGTATTCCTGCTTCGGTACGCCGAAGCCGACGAATAGAATGTCTGCGCGCGATTCCTTTATCTTCGCGCATATCGAGGCGGTCTCCTCTTCTTTGAAATATCCGTCGCGCGTCCCCGCGACAGTGAGGCCGGGATATTTTTCGACAAGTTTCTCCGCCGCCGCCTCCGCGACGCCGGGCTTGCCGCCGAGGAACCAGACGCGCCAGCCCTCGTAGGCCGCGCGCTTGCATAGATGCTCCGTGAACTCGACGCCGGGGATGCGCTCCTGTATCGGAGTGCCGACAAGCTTCAGTGCGCCTATCAGCCCCGCGCCGTCCGGCAGCACGAGCCCCGCGTGGCGCACGATACGGCGGTAGCCGGCGTCGGTGCGGCTGCGCAGCGCCGCGAGCGCGTCGGGCGTGACAATGATGTGCGGCGTACGCTCGTTCTTTATCCAGTGCTGCACGCGCGAGAGTGCGTAGTTGAGCGAAATGTTGTCGACAGTGACTCCCCAGAGCCCAGGCTTGCGGCGCTCGTCGTTCATGCCGCGGCGTTTATATTTGAAGGTGTAGAAAATCCAAATCACGCCGAACACTCCGGCGACGGCCGCGAGCAGGCAGAAGAAATCCGCGAGGCCGAGCTGTATTGCCGAGACTAAGCAGCCCATGAGCGCGCAGACGGCGACGACAAGATATATCGCCACCGGATGAGTGAAGCCACGAGTGATGAGCTTGCGGTAAAGGATTATGTTGCCTGTCGGGCGCTGCGAGACGGCGGCGCTTATGACGCCCATCGACGTCTCAGTTATCGGAAGCGCGAAAAATCCAAGCGGCAGCAGCGCGAGAGTGTAGAAGGTAATCCCCTTGCTGACGCCGAGAATCGAAAGCCCGGCAAAGAGCGTCCCCCAGAGCGCCGTCAGCGGCTCCGTCAGCCTGCGGTAGGCGTAGACGTGGCGGCTCCAGAAGACGAGTATGAAGACGAGCCCGATGATACAAATCTGAGAAGCGTCGCGCAGGCTCTGCGACGACGAGAATATGACCGCAGAGATCATCGTCCAGCTGACGGTCAGCAACAGCCCGCAGAGCCCCGGAATTTCGTCGATCTCCTGAAAGAATATCGGGAAGACGCCGACCCAGAGCGTGCTGATCGCTATCGAGACGAAATACGAAAGATAGTAGTATTCTCCGTTCGTAAACTCAATGAACGCGATGCGCGGCCCGAAGAGCGAGAAGACGAGCCCGATGAGAAAGTAGAGGAAACGCAGATTTTTGCCGCGCGTCGCGCGCTGGCAGAACCCTATGCACGCAGCCGCGACGCCCGCGGCTATCGTTATGCGCAGCGGGCCGTCTGGCATCCAGATGCCGCAGATCGCCCACGCGCCCACTAGGGTGATGTCCTTGAGGTAGTAATACTGGTCGCTCTCAAGATATTTTTTGAAAAATTTCTGTATAAGCACGCATATGACGGCTATTACCGCAATAATCGCCGCCGTTCCCAGATACGAATTAGAAAACATAAAGCCCCGCTCCCGCAAAACCCAATAAAACAAATAAAGCCGCCCTAACTCTTCGTTACCCTTTACTATCCTACCATAAAAAAAGGAAGCCGCAAGACGGTTTCACGCCGCGGCGGCTTCCTCGTCGATTAATTTTTCCGTACGCCTTAAAGCGTGACCTTCTCCATGCCTCCGACGTAGGGACGCAGAGCTTCGGGCACTGTGATGGAGCCGTCCTCGTTCTGGTAGTTTTCCATGACGGCGATGAGCGTGCGCCCGATCGAAAGGCCGGAGCCGTTGAGCGTGTGGACGAAGCGCGCCTTGCCTCCGTCTGCCGGTTTGTATTTCATGCCCATGCGGCGCGCCTGGAAGTCCTCGCAGTTGCTGCACGAGCTGATTTCACGATAGGTGTTCTGCCACGGGAGCCAGACCTCGATGTCGTAGGTCTTCGCCGCGCCGAAGCCCATGTCTCCGGTGCAGAGCACTATGACGCGGTAGGGGATTTCAAGAAGCTGAAGCACGCGCTCGGCGCAGTGCGTCATGTGTTCGAGCTCGTCGTAGCTCTTCTCAGGCATGCAGAGCTTCACCATCTCGACCTTGTCGAACTGGTGCTGGCGGAGCATTCCGCGCATGTCGCGGCCGTAGCTTCCGGCCTCGCGGCGGAAGCAGTTCGTGTAGGCGCAGAAGTATTTCGGTAGTTCCGACTCCTTGAGCGTTTCGCCCGAGTGGAGGTTCGTAAGCGGCACTTCGGCGGTCGGGATGAGCCAGAGGTCGTCGTTCGCGCAGCGGTAGAGGTCCTCGGCGAACTTCGGAAGCTGCCCCGTGCCGGTCATCGTCTTCGTGTTGACGAGCGCCGGGGTCTCTATCTCGGTGAAGCCGTGCTGCGTCGTGTGAAGGTCGAGCATGAAGTTCATAAGGCCGCGTTCGAGCCTCGCGCCCGCGCCCTTGAGAACCGTGAAACGGCTCTCAGCGAGCTTGACGCCGCGCTCGAAGTCCATTATGCCGAGCGCCTCGCCGAGCTCCCAGTGCGGCTTCGGCTCAAAATCGAACTTGCGCGGCTCGCCCCAGCGGCGCATCTCTACATTGTCGTGCTCGTCCTTGCCCTTCGGCACGCTCGAATGCGGCATATTCGGCAGCTTGAGCGCGAGCTCGTCGAGCTCATTCTGTATCTCGGCGGATTTATCGTCGAGTTCTTTTATTTCCTCGCCGAGCGCGCGGATTTCGTTCTGGAGCGCCGTCGTGTCCTCGCCGGCCTTTTTCTTGACGGCTACTTCTTTGGAGCCGGAGTTGCGCTTCTCCTTCAGCGCTTCGACGCGAAGCAGCGTCCTGCGGCGCTCTTCGTCGAGCTCCTTATATCTGTCGAGCGGAAAGGCGTTGTTGCGCGACGCGAGCATCTCCGCGACTTCGTCGTAATGGTCTCTGACCCACTTCATATCAAGCATTTTATTCTTCTGCTCCCCTCATGTTTCTTATCTCTTTCATCAGCTTCGCCGTTTCGAGCG
>DVKA01000013.1 GCA_018716365.1 Candidatus Caccocola faecipullorum | reverse complement strand
GTACTGGAGAATTAGATCCAAAATCTCCTCTATCGGATCTGCGAGCTTTACGCCGTCATATACGCGGATGGCCTGCACTTCGCCGGCGCTCTTGGAACTTGCGCCGAAGGGGATTTTGTCTTTGCTCTTGGCGAGGTAGTCCCACATATTCTGCGCGTCCATCGTCGGCATGAATACAAGTTTTGTCCCAAGCATTCCAGCCTGACGTACGGCGTAAGTGTTCAGGCCGCCCATCGAATTGTTCAGCACGACGCACCCAATCGCGTGGAACCCGGGAAATTCCTGGCGGAGATGATAGGCGCGTCCTTCTGTGTTGAAGTAGTGGGCTTTAATCGCCGCACCTTTCATTCCGGCCTCTACGTACGAGCGAGCCAGCTCTCTGTCGTCCAGTTTGCGTGGTACGACGTCGGGAGCGGTGTGGACGTGAAGGTCATAAGCGCCTTCGAGTAAATTTGTCATAATTGTAGTCCCCTTTCTAAAATCGTTATCCAAGTATCATGTGCCATGCGATAAGGCCGATGAGGCATATGATCGGTATGATCGCCTGCGTGATGAAGATGTGCGAGAAAGCGTCCTTATGCGTCTGATGGCAGATGCCGAGCAGGGTAATCTGTCCGCCGGTGTGCGGAAGAGTGTCGAGTGTCGAGGATGCGATCGCTGCGACACGGTGCGCCGCTTCAAGGTTTACGCCCATGTTGATGTAAGTCTGGGCGAAGGTGGACATAGCGACGCCCATTCCTCCAGCCGAAGAAGCCGAGGCTGCCGCGCAGGTCGCGGTCGTGACGGCGACGAAGACTAGGCCGGGCATCTGGATTGAGCCAATCCAGTTCACGAGTTCGGGGAATAGAGCAGAGGCTTTCATAACTCCGGCGAAGCCGACGACGAGGGAGACGTTAAGGATGACTCCGCAGGTATTGCCGGCGCCCTTGTTGAAGGTTGCGAGCCACGTCTTCAGGTTGCCGCCGTAGGGGAAGAGCAGGACGAATGCGGAGAGCACGCCGGCGAGAAGCGCCCATTCGACTGCCAGATGCAGCACGTTGAAGATGACAAGGATGACCAACATCGGGATGAACGCAAGGAAGAGCGGAGGATATTTTTCGTCAGGATTTTCGTTAAGCTCTGCCGCTACCAGGTCGTCCATTTCGAAGCCCTGGCCGAGCTTGCTGTAATGGCGGGCCATATACTCCAGGTAGACGAAGTTCAGCACGAACATCAATATGCCGCCGAAAATGATGCCTGGGATAAGGTCGGCCGTGCCGGGCGTACCGAGGGCTTTCGTAGCGATAATGTTGGGAATGGAGGGAGCGCCGGGCATGGCGTTCGCAAACGTCCAGCATCCCGCGCCTATCGCCGCAGGAATGAGCTTTCTAGTTATATTGGATTCCTTGCAGAGCTGCAGCGCAATTGGATAGGCGGCGAAGTAAACTACGAAACCAAGAACGCCTCCGTAGCAGAGAACGCCGGCAATCGTCATAATGAGCGGCAGAGCAAACTTACCGTTTGTAACCCTGCTCATCCCAATTGCTATCGCCGCAGCGGCGTGAGTTTTTTCATATATAGCGCCGAATATGGCTCCGAGGAAAAACACGAAGAAATTGCCTTTGATGAACGCGACGACGGAATCCATATACGCGCCCAGCATCGTGTCCAACAGTGGCTGGCTGGTAGCCAGACACAAAAGCAGCGAAACGAATGGGCCGAGAAGCAGCGGGCTCCAACGTTTGTATGCAAGAAAAGCAAACAGCAAAATAAACGCAGGAATCAACAATAGATCCATAACAACGAAGTCTCCTTCCTGAAAATCACGATTCCGTCAGTTTCTCTGAAAACTGGAAATGACGGCGGCCGTCTGAGAGTAAAACGATGTGTGTCCCGCAGTGAATTTCTTATATTTGAGGCTCTCTCGCATCCCCCCTCGTTAGTCTTCCTCGTCTGAGTAGAGCCAGAGCGCGCCCTTGTCCGAGCCGGATACTCCGCGGCGGTAGGCTGCGAGAACGCCGCGCGCCGGATGGCTCGGCCGCTTGGCGTGCTTCAGCCGCTCCGCTATTTCTTCGTCCGAAAGCGCTACGTTTATCGTCTTTGCGTCGATGTCTATCGTTATCATGTCGCCGTCCTGTATCGCTGCTATCGGGCCGCCGTCCCACGCCTCCGGCGATATGTGCCCGACGCACGGGCCGCGCGTAGCGCCGGAATAGCGTCCGTCGGTTATCATCGCAACGCTTGTGTGCAGCCCCATGCCGACTAGCATCGCGGCGGGGATGGACATTTCGCGCATTCCGGGGCCGCCCTTAGGCCCTTCGTAACGGATTACAAGGACGCAGCCCGGCTTGATTTCCTTGTTCATCATGAAATCGCGCAGCTCTTCCTCGGAATCGAAGCAGACGGCGGGGCCTGTGTGGCGGAACATCTCCGGCACGACGCCGCTCTTTTTTATGAGGCAGCCCTCAGGGGCGATGTTGCCGTAGAGTACTGCGAAGCAGCCGTCCGGGTAGAGCGGGTCGTCTTCGCCGTGTATAATTTCCGGGTTCACGCGGCGGTTGAAGTTGTCGAGATACTCGCCGAGCGTGCCGCCCATCGCTAGCTTCGCGTCGAGGTTGAGATGCCGTTTGATCGCCATGAGCGTCGCGCCTACGCCGCCAGCCTTGTGGTAGTCGCTGATGTTGTATTTGGAGGACGGTTTGAACTTTGCGACGACGGGGATGTCTTTCTGGATTTCGTCAAATTCCCTAAGCGTCAGCCCTACGCCCATTACGTTGGCGAGCGCGCAGACGTGGAGCTGCGCGTTGGTAGAGCCGCCGGTCGCCGAGACGTGACGCAGGCCGTTGACGAGCGACTCCTTCGTTACGATGTCCGAAAAGCGTATGCCCTGCCGCACGAGCTCGACCGAACGTTCGCCGACGGCGCGCGCCTGCCGTACTTTCTCGGCTGAACAGAAGAGCGTCGTCGTCGAGTCAAACGGCGTCAGGCCGATGACCTCGGAGAAAACGCCCATAGTGTTCGCCGTCCCGTACATCGAGCAGGTGCCGCACGAATGGCATATGTTTTTCTTGAAATTGCTGAATTCTTCGGACGTTATCTTCTCCGCCTTGAAAGCGCCGATGGATTCCTTGAGGTCCGGCGTTACGTAGACGTGCTCGCCGTCGTCGTACGGAACCATGCAGCCTGCCGTGAGAAACAAGCAGGGCTTGTCGAGCGAAGCCGCCGCCATCAGCATACCGGGGACGATTTTGTCGCACGAGCATAAAAACACGAGACCGTCGAAATCATGCGCGCGCGCCATGCATTCGGCCGCGCCGGCGATGAGGTCGCGTGACGGCAGAATGTAGTGCATACCGAGCCCCTGCGCCATCCCGTCGCACGGCGCCGGAACATTGAACTCCGCAGGCGTCCCACCTGCGGCCCATACACCTTCGGCTACATGCTGAGCCAGCTCGCGCAGCGGCTTATGCCCGGGGTTGGCGTCCGTGTATGAGTTGACGATGCCGATGACCGGTTTGTTCAGCTCTTTCTCGCCATAGCCGCATGAGTTCATAAGTCCGACATAGTAGGCTTGCGTAGGGTCGTTGACATTATGATTTCCCATTTGCCACCATACCTTCCGTTATCAAATATTTCTTGCCTTTGTGAAAATTCTGTCTTTCCTTCAGCGGCTATAATATAGTCCGTTAAATCACAAATGTGAAACAGTTATATTCTGTCTATTGACAGCCTGCGTATTGTGATGAATTCAGGCGGATGATATTATTTTTGTGAAAGAGGTGGGGAGATATGACGACCGGAGAAAGATTATTCCTTGTGCTTGCGGAAGAGCTTAACTTCGGACGCGCGGCGAAGAAGAGCTTTATCAGCCAGCAAAGCCTGAGCGACCACATCAAGCGGCTGGAAGAGCATTATGGCATGAGTCTCTTCACTCGCCGCCCGTCTGTGGTGCTTACTGAGGCTGGGCGAGCCGTCCGGCGCTCGCTGCTTGCTGTAAGAAATTTAGAGCAGGGGCTTGACGCTGAGCTTTCGGAGATACAGCGCGGCGCGTCGGGGAAGCTGCGCGTCGGCCTCAACTACACGCGAGCGAAGCTCATCGTGCCGGAGCTTTTTGAATGGTGCCGGACGGAGTATCCTCGCGTGAAGATAGAGCTGACGCTCGAAGAGACGCTGAAGATGCAGGAGCTTCTGAAAAAGGGCGATCTTGATTGTTTTTTGGGTGTGAACGCGGCGGCGATGCAGGATGCGAGCGTGCGAAGCCTTTCTGTAGAGGGCATATACCTTATGGCGTCGCGGCGGTATCTTGAACGCCGTGCAGGAATAGACACGGCGTCGCTCGTGAATCTGAAAAGCGCCGCAGACCTGCATGATTTCGACGGGCTGCCTTTCGTCATGAATTATCCTATAAGCACGACGTACCGGCTGCTCGCGCAGTTCATGGGCGTTGAAGGCATAAACGTCGAGACTGTGCTCTCGGTCAGCGATTATGACATATCCGAAAAAATATGCCGCACAGGCGAGGCTGCGCTCTGCTGCCCGCAGATGTTCGTGCCGCCGGTTTTAGAGAGGAACACGGTCTATGGGGACGACGAATATATGTATGCGCTGCCGGTGAAAGGGCTGGAAAATTCCCTGCGTTTTGAACTCATTTATAATGCGATGATTCATCCTCCGCGCTTTGTGCGCGACAGCTTTGACAAGATTGCGGAGATTGTCAGCCGCTGCGAGACCATGAGATGAACGCGCTGGCGTGAAGTTTTGTAGCGTAAGCCGCTGGGAGGCTTCGCATATAAAACAGCCGCCGCTTCGTGCGAAGCGGCGGCTGTGGTGTTTTCGTATCTCTCTGGCGGATTAACGCTTGGAGAACTGCTTGTTGGCGCGGGCGCCTTTGAGGCCGACCTTCTTGCGTTCGACCATGCGCGGGTCGCGCGTGAGGAAGCCGGCTTTTTTGAGCGCCGGGCGCGCGTTGGGATACATCTTGAGTATCGCGCGGGCGACGCCGAGGCGGATGGCTCCGGCCTGTCCGGTGAGTCCGCCGCCGTGGGCGTTGACGAATACGTCGATTTTGCCTTCGACGCCGGCCACCGCGAGCGGCTGCACGGCCATCGACGACCAGTAGAAGCGCGGGAGGTAGTCCTTCACTTCACGGTTGTTGATGAGGAACTGTCCCGTTCCTTCGCATATGCGGACGCGGGCTATCGCGTTCTTTCTTCTGCCTGTTCCCCAGAGGAAAGCCGATTTTTTCTCTGCCATTTTATTCCACCCCTCTCCTTAGTCTATCTGCTCGGGCTTCTGGGCCACGTGCGGATGCGCCGGTCCGGCGTAGACCTTGAGCTTGCGGTACATGTCGCGGCCGAGCTTCGTCTTCGGGAGCATACCCCAGACTACGCGCTCGATGAGCTGCTCGGGACGGCGCTCGAGGACTTCTTTGTAGCTGAGCGTCTTGAGGCCGCCGGGGTGTCCCGTGTGGCGGCGTATTTTGGACTGGATGAGTTTCTTGCCGGTGAGTCCGACCTTGTCCGCGTTGATGACTACGACGAAGTCGCCGGTGTCGACGTGCGGGGTGTATGTGGGCTTATGCTTGCCCGAAAGGATGCGGGCTACCTGTACTGCGAGACGGCCAAGATGCTTGTCGGTGGCGTCGATGAGATACCACTTGCGCTCTACTTCTTCGCCCTTGGCCATGTAGGAACGAGTGCCTATCATGGATCTTCCTCCTTAGAAGACGTGGTTGTTCGTAATT
>DVKA01000109.1 GCA_018716365.1 Candidatus Caccocola faecipullorum | reverse complement strand
GCTGCGCGTGAAGAGATAGACCGCCGCGGCGAGCGCGAAGTTGTAGGGCACTATCGAGTCGGCAAGCTTTTCGGCCTGGCTCTGGACGGATGCCTTGCGCCCCTCGGATTCCTCGATGACCCGGATTATTTTGTCTATCCGCGTCGTTCCGGCGGCGGCTGTGACTTCAATCGTTATTTCGCCCTCTTCGACCGCGGTTCCCGCGTAGACGCTCGCTCCGGCGCGGCGGACTATGCCGAGCGGCTCGCCCGTCATCGAGGACTGGTTGACGACGGCTTCCCCTTCGGCGACTGTGCCGTCGGCCGGGATTATCGAGCCGGCGCGGACTATGAGCAGGTCTCCCGCGCGCAGCTCGGAGAAGGGTATCTCAACCTCAGCGCCGTCTTTTTTAATCCAGACGCGGTCGACGCGCAGCGCGAGGCTTTGCGCTAGGTCCTCCTTGGAACGGTGCTGCGTCCACGCCTCCATCTCCTCGGAGAGGGACATCAGCGTCATTATGACGCCCGCAGTCGTGAAGTCGCGGCGCAGTATCGCGCTTGAAATCGCGGCGGCGTCGAGCACGGCGACGTTGAGCCGCCGCGCAAGGAAAAAAGCCTTCAGACCGCGCGCTATGTAGGGCGCGGCGCGCCACAGGCACAGCGCGTGCCGCACGTGGTGCGGCAGGAAAAACATGCGGAAGGCCATCCCCGCCGCCGTGCGCAGCAGCGTAGAGGCGAGCGGCGCGCCGCGGCGCGGCATCGTGATGTCCTCGTAGTAGTCGCGCGTCATTATCGAGACGGCGGTCAGAATTTCGTCGCGGCGTTCCCGTTCGAAATATATAAGCACGCTGCCGGTGCGGTGCGAAGCCTGCGCCCTTTCCACGCCGCGCAGCGCTTCGAGCACGGCGCAGAGCGCGGGCACCTCGTCCTTAGAGAACGTCCCCGCGGGCGTCCGCAGCCGTATGCGTCCCGGCAGTTCGTGAACAATCTTAAACTCCATAAAATCTTCCCCGCAATCCAAATGAGTCCGCATTTGCGAAAACGAAACGCGGACTCGTTCCACTGTGCTAGCAGCACTTATCCTCGTCCGCGGCCAGTCTGGCCTCGGCTACGGTGTCGGCGACTGCTTCCTTCGTCTTCTCCGCGGCGCATGCGACCTTCTCCTGAAGCTCCATGCCCTTCGCGAGCGCCTTGACGGCGGCCTTCTTCGCCGTGCCGTTCTTGATCAGCGCATACGCGCCGATGCCGAGGAACACCCCCGCGGCGACGAGCAGGCAGCCCTTGCACTCAGACCTCATAAGAAACGCCCCCCTTCCATATTTATGTTAGCGCCGGCTAAGTTAGCCGACGCGAACGATTATATCACTTAACAGCGAGATAGTGAGCTTCCGCTTACTCTTTTATAAGCAATTGCTTACAGCGTCGGCGCAGCCTGAAAAATTTCCTTGCTATCGGCCTCTAAGATTGTTAAAATAAGCGCGTAATATCAAAAGAAACGCCGCCTGCAACTTCCGCGCGCTTGGAGGATCTCCGGGACGCACGGCATTT
Organism: Candidatus Caccocola faecipullorum; assembly: GCA_018716365.1. Classification (GTDB taxonomy): domain Bacteria; phylum Synergistota; class Synergistia; order Synergistales; family Synergistaceae; genus Caccocola; species Caccocola faecipullorum. The sequence goes on along the minus strand of DVKA01000109.1, from coordinate 5,266 downwards.
GGCTGCGAGGAAGAACCATCTGTCTGACCGGATGTTCCGTTCGGAGAGAAGGAGCCGGAAGATAAAGCACAGTTATGGCCCTTCGTCCGCCGGACGAGGGGCCTTTTTTATACGGACTGCGGGGAATCGCACGGGCGGCATAAAAAACAGGAGGGTGCGGAGTATGTACGACAAAAACCAGTTTCAGGACGCTTCGTTCATAGACGACGCCGAAATACTAGGAACTCTGGAGCAGGCCAAAAAATTGGCCGCAGACAAGGGCGCTGTGCGCGACCTCATAGCGAAGGCGCGAGAGTGCCACGGCCTCGACCACCGCGAGGCGGCGGTGTTCCTTGAAATTACCGACCCGGAGCTTGAGAACGAACTGTACTCGCTCGCAAAGGAGATAAAAGAGCGCATCTACGGGCGGCGCATCGTCCTTTTCGCTCCGCTGTACGTGTCGAATTACTGCGTCAACGGCTGCACCTACTGCGGCTTTCACGCGGGGAACTGCAATATGTTCCGCAAGAAGCTGACGATGCAGGAGATAGACCAGGAGACAGACGCGATACTCGCGCTAGGACACAAGCGCATAGCGATGGAGTCCGGGGAAGACCCCGTCAACTCGCCGCTCGACTACATCATTCAGTGCATGGAGCGAGTCTACGCCTACCGTAACTCGCGCGGCGACTCCATCCGCAGGATAAACGTCAACATCGCGGCTACGACTGTCGAGGAATTCAAGCGCCTCAAAGCGGCGCAGATCGGGACGTACATCCTCTTCCAGGAGACCTTCCACCGTCCGACCTACGCAAAGCTCCACCCGACGGGGCCGAAGAGCATCTACAACTGGCATACGACGGCGCTCCACCGTGCGCAGGAGGGCGGCATCGACGACGTCGGCACCGGCGTCCTCTACGGACTCTACGACTACAAATATGAGACCGTCGCACAGCTCATGCTCGCCGAGAACCTAGAAAAAGTCTGCGGCGTCGGGCCGCACACCATCTCCGTCCCGCGCCTGCGCGAGGCGGAAGGCGTTGACATCAAGACCTTCCCCTACATTCCGACCGACGATCAGTTCCTCCGCATTATCGCGACGCTGCGCGTGGCGACGCCCTACACCGGCATGATAATCTCGACGCGCGAAACGCCGGAGACGCGCCGCAAGGAACTCGACCTTGGCATATCGCAGTGCAGCGCCGGCTCCTGCACCGGCATCGGCGGCTACCACAAGGAAATCGGCCAGCCCGACAGCCCAGACACCGCGCAGTTCAAAATCTCCGACGACCGCACGCCAGACGAAGTCCTCACGTGGCTCTGCGAAGACGGCTACATCCCGAGCTACTGCACCGCCTGCTACCGCCAGGGACGCACCGGCGACCGCTTCATGTCCCTTGCGAAATCGGGCCAGATACGCAACATCTGCCAGCCGAACGCGATACTCACCTTCAAAGAATACCTCCTCGGCTACGGCTCCGACCACCTGAAAGAACTCGGAGAGAAAGTCATAGCGAAGGAAGTAGAGCAGATACCGAGCGAGCGCGTCCGCGAACTGACGAAAGAACGCCTCAAAAAACTCGAAGAAGGCGCGCAGGACCTCTACTTCTAAACACAAAACGCATCAAACCATAAAACTCCCTTCCAATCAAAACAGGCCGAGGCGCAAAGCCCCGGCCTGTTTTTTGTATATCTGCGCCGTGTGCGTAAACTACGCCGCTAGCCGCGCATCTCCGGCTTTTTCGCAATTACGCAGAGCCAGCCTTTTTCGCTGCGGTGCGCCGCGATTTCGGCGAATCCGGCGCGCGACAGGCGCTCCGTTATCTCTGCCTCGCCGTAGACCGTCATGTTGTCCACCACGTCGGTCCACTCCGGGCGTTCGGGGTCGCTCTGGTGGTTTGCGATCAGGAACGTCCCGCCGGGCTTGAGCGCGCGCCGGACCTCGGCGAATGCTCCGTCGAGGTCCGGCCAGAAGTAGAGCGTCTCGAAGGCCGTCGCAATGTCGAAATATCCCGGCGGGTAGGGGACAGCCTCGGCGCTTCCCGCGCGCACCTCGCAGCGGCCCGCGGCTATCGCCTTCGCGTTGCGCCGCGTGCTGCACTCGAGGCCGCACTCCGAGACGTCTATGCCGCAGACTTTGCCCTCGCGGCAGCGCCGCAGCAGCAGCGCCATCGCCGAGCCGCCGCCGCATCCTATGTCCAGCGCCCGCGAACGCGGCGCTATTTCTACGAGCGAGAGCGCCCACTCGTGCAGCTCCCTGTGGCCTCTGTTCATCATCGAGAGAATCAGCTTGCCGACCTTGCCGCGCGGGCAGCCGCTTTCCCTGAATAAGTCCTTTAGCATTCAAATGCCTCCAATCGGCTGAATTTATATCATCAGGCGCAACTAACGTAAGGCGATTATAACATCGCGGCGGTTCTGATAATACCACCGCGGCGGGAAGCGGAGGCGGCTCCCCGGAACGCGCGGCGCTCTCCGCCGCTTCGCGCGCCCCGGCCCATTCCGCCCAGCGCGCCGGATTTTGCCGCCGCGCCGCGCGGACGCCGCAGCCGCCCGCGCTCTGCGCCGAGACGGGAAATCGCGGCTGTTTTCACAGCGAAGACCGCGCCGGAAAGTTTCGCCGCAATCTTCACCGAAAGGATTGACATATCGGCCGGCCGCTGTTAATATAATCGCGTCGTTGGTTAGCAAGTGCTAACACAGAGACAAAGACGAAAGATTTCCGGGCAGGCTTCCCTTCGGCCATGTTCGGAGACTCTCGCCGGTTTACCACACTCTCTCTCCTATAAGTCTCATAACCTTCCCAACACACAAAGCGCGCCCTCCGAAATCCCGCGGAGGGCGCAAACCTTTTCTCCGGTGCGCTCCGCTGCGCTGGCGGAACGGCGCGGATGCGCGCATATAAAAAACGCGGCCCGAAGGCCGCGCTCCTGTCCGTATTTTTGCAGCCGTTACGCCGCTTCTTTGCCTGCCATCGCCTTGACGAACCAGTCCTTGCCTTCGACGAGGCGTGAGATGATGAGGGACGAGCAGGTGTCGCCGGTCGCGTTGACCATCGTCGCGGCGGGGTCGACGAGGAAGCCGATCGTCGCAATTATCGGGAAGGCCTCGGGCGGGAAGCCGTAGAGGCTGACGATGAGCATTTCGCCGACGAGGCCGCCGCCCGGGATGCCGGAGAGGACGACGCCGGAGAGCACCGCGACGGTGACGGCCGTCGCCATCGTGCCTATGCCGTCGAAGGGCAGGCCGAAGATTCCGAAGAGGAACGAAATTTTAAGAATACCGGAGAGGCAGGAGCCTTCCATGTGCGCGGTCGCGCCTATCGGAAGCGCTATCTCGCTGATGTCGCGCGGGATGCCCATCTTCGAGGCCGCTTCGAGGTTGAGCGGCAGCGTCGCGGTGCTGCTGCCCGAGCCGAGCGCCATGAGCGCCGGCGGGATTATGTTCGTCCAGAAGGTGCGGACGCCCTTGCCCTGCGTCGCCCACCACGAGTAAATCGTGAAGGCTACGAAGAAATATCCGAAGGTCGCGATGTGGTAGATGACTATCGCGCGGAAGTAAGCGCCGAGGAGCTTCGGGCCGTAGTCGCCGACGAGCGTCGCGAAGTAGGCCATGAGTCCGATGGGGGCGTAGTACATAAGGTACTGCACCATCTTGAGCATCGCGTCGGCGAAGACGCCGATGCCGCGTCCGACGGCGCGCCCGCGCTCGCCGAGCGACTGGAGGCAGAAACCGAAGAATATCGTGAAGAGTATGAGCGGCAGCATCGCGTTGCGCGAAAGCAACTTGACGAAGTCGTCGGTCGTGACGGCCTTGACTATCTGGTCGGGCGTGCTGAGCGCCTGAATTTCGCCCGCCGCCTGCATTTCAATGTGGACGCCCTCCGCCGGCGGGAAGAGCGTGACGGTGACGAGCATCAGCAGCGCCGCTATCGCGCCCGTGACCGTGAAGACGAGGACGAGAGACTTCATAACCTTGCCGAGGCGCTCCATCGACGACATCGAGGCGACGGCGCTGCATATCGTCGAGAAGACGAGCGGAACGACGACCATGAACATCGCATTGATGAAGAGGTCGCCGAGCGGCTTGAGGATGAGGGCCCTCTCGCCCATAACGGCGCCGATTACGCAGCCGAGCGCGATGGCTCCGAGCAGGATGATCGGGAAGCGGTAAGACTTAAGTACGCTGTTCGATTCTGACATAAGAAAAGAATTCCCCTTTCGCGTTGTATTTGATAAATGTGCCGCTCTATAAAGAAAGCCGCCGGCCGGACGGCTTAATTATTTATTGTCGTATTATTGTCGTATCTGAACGCGGTCAACCTGAAACGAATCTTTTGAACGTCTCTTTCCGCTTTTGGCATTATACAGCATTGTCTTTAAAATTACTATGGAAGCTATGAAAAATATTTCAGACGCACATGGCAATGAAAATATTAAGTTAAATAAAGCGAAAATTGTTTCGCAACACCGCGCTCAGACGGGCTGCGGCGCGGCGAACGCACAGGCCATGCGTGTATTACGTTTTGTGGGTGTGAAATATCACAAGGCTTATAATCGTCAAACTTCAAAATAGAAACAACGACAGACTTTGTCATTCCGCGCTTCGACGCGGAACCCAGAGTCGTCAAACACAGCAGCGTATGGGAATGAAAAGCCGCTGAGCTCTGCGTCAGGCGCGTGGCAAAATTACTCCGTTATATACGGCAGCCGAATCCTACCGGTGACAATTTGTCACCAGATAGAAACGTAAGGATGGAACGCAAATCTTTTAAAGAAAGATAATCGCGGAAAATTTGTTACAACATACGCAAAAGCGGCGGGCCTTACCGAAGCCCGCCGCTTTTCTGCACGTTTATATGGAATTAGTTGCAGCTGTGCGGTTCGTGGCCGCAGCCGCGGCATTCGCCCTGCGGCGCGCCGTCGTGGTGCCCGCACTCGTGGGCTCCGTGGTCGTGGTGGTGGCACTCGGCCGACGGGTCGTCGTGAAGTCTGCCTTCGAGGTAGAGTTTGACGGCTTCGTCGACGGGGCCGCTGACGCCCGATATGAGTTCGATGCCGGCAGCCGCGAGGACGTTCTTCGCGCCGCCGCCGATGCCGCCGCAGATGAGCAGGTTCACGCCGTTGGCGCGCAGCAGGCCGCCGAGCGCCGAGTGGCCGCTGCCCTCCGCGTCGAGCGTCCTGTGCGAGGCGACCGCGCCGCCCTTTATCTCGTAGAGCTCGAACCAGCGCGTGTGTCCGAAATGCTGGAAAATCTGCCCGTCTTCCATCGTTACCGCTATTATTCC
>DVKA01000108.1 GCA_018716365.1 Candidatus Caccocola faecipullorum | reverse complement strand
GATCGGGATGTCCTTGCGCACGAGGTCGAGCGCCTTGTGGTAGAAGTCGAGGATGACGGAGAGTATCTCGAACCCCTTGATCGGCGGCGAATATGAGTCGGCTGTGAAGGAGTTCTGCTGCAGGTATCCGTTCTTGATGAGGAAGGCCGTGAAGGCGACGAGCCTCTGGTCGTCGGGAAGCACGTCTTCGCCGACGAGCTTGATGACCTGCTGTATTTTGTTGTCCTCGGCGAGGATGTTGCGCACTTCGTCGCGCACCTCTCCCCAGCGCGGGTCTACGTTCGCGCAGAACCATCCGTCGACTTCGGCGGCGTATTCGCTGTACGAGTCCGTCCACGAGATGGCGGGGTAATGCCGCGCATTTGCGAGGTTCTTGTCGAGCCCCCAGAAGCAGCGGATGAATCGCTTCGTATGGCGCGTTACGGGCTCGGTGAAGTCGCCGCCCGGAGGCGAGACCGCGCCGATGATGCTGACGCTGCCGTTTTCTCCGCCGATTGTGACGACGCGTCCGGCGCGCTCGTAAAATTCCGCGAGGCGGCTCGGAAGATAGGCGGGGAAGCCTTCTTCGGCCGGGATTTCCTCAAGACGCCCGGAGAGCTCGCGCAGAGCCTCCGCCCAGCGAGAGGTCGAGTCGGCCATGATGGCCACGTCGTAGCCCATGTCGCGGAAATATTCCGCTATCGTGATGCCGGTGTATATCGACGCTTCGCGCGCGGCGACCGGCATGTTGGACGTGTTCGCTATCAGTATCGTCCGTTCCATGAGCGGACGGCCGGAACGCGGGTCTTCGAGCACCGGGAACTGTTCGAGAACGTCGGTCATTTCGTTGCCGCGTTCGCCGCATCCGATGTAGATGACGACCTGCGCGTCGCCCCACTTCGCCAGCTGGTGCTGCGTGACCGTCTTTCCCGTGCCGAATCCGCCCGGGATGCAGGCCGTGCCGCCCTTTGCAAGTGGGAAGAGGCCGTCGATGACGCGCTGCCCGGTTACGAATGGCTCGTTCGGCAGAAGGCGCTCGCGGTAAGGGCGCGGCGTGCGGACGGGCCAGCGCTGTATAATCGGTATCGTGATTTCGCGTCCAAAGGCGTCCTTTATCTTCGCGGCGTCGCTTCCTGCGCTGTGCTTGCCGGAGGGCGTTATCCACGTGACCTCGCCTTCGAGATCCGGCGGCACCATGATCTTATGGACGAGCAGCGGTGTTTCCTGAATCGTCGCCAGCACCATACCGCCCGCGACCATGTCGCCGACCTTGGCGACTGGCGTGATGTCCCATATCTTGTCGCGGTTGATCATGTTGACGGTGGTCCCCGGGGAGATGTACATCCCCTCGTGTTCGAGCAGGGCGTCGAGCGGGCGGCCTATGCCGTCGAAGAAGCTTCCTATAAGCCCCGGGCCGAGCTCGATAGAGAGCGGCTCTCCCGTGCCGGCGACGTCTTCGTAGATTTTCAGGCCGTCCGTATCCTCGTAGACCTGTATCGTCGCGTTGTCGCCGTCCATTTTTATTATTTCGCCCATCAGCTTTTTCGGCCCGACGTGGACGACCTCGCGCATACCGAAGTCGCGCATACCTGCGGCCTTGATGACCGGGCCGTTTACAAATTCGACTGTCCCCTGATGGAGGGCGCGGCCGTTATTTTTCGGTTCCAAAAGCCATCCCTCCTAGGCTAGAGCAGGGGCAGCAGGCGCTCGGCGAGAACGTCGGCGTGTTCCTGCGTGACGCTCTGCCAGTCCATATCCACCTGCTTGTGTCCGTCCGCCGTGATGACCCAGCAGCCTCCGAGTATCGGCGCGGGGTCGGCGTCGGCCGTTATGACTATATCGCTGTTGAAGGCCTGCGTCTTTTCGATGACCTTCGGCGCGAGAGCCGCGTCCATCGATGCGAGGCGCAGCTTGAGCGGCGTCTTGACGCCGAGCATCTCTGCGGCCTCTATGCACATTCCCGCAAGTATGTCGGCGTAGTCCTCTCTGTCGCGGAGATGCACGAGCTTGTCCTGAAGGCGGCCCATCGCGTCGGAGAGTATTCTGTTCTGAAGGCGCAGCGTCTCCGTGGACTTGTCTCTCTCCGCGGAGAGAATCTGGCGGCGGCGTATATCCTCCGCGCGTTTGCGCGCGTCCTGGAGTACGAGGTCGACTTCGTGCTGAAGCTTCTCGTTCTCGCGCGCGAGCCACGCGTCGGCGTCCTTGTGCCCGCGGGCCAGGTTGTTCTTCCGCTCGTCGCCGGCCCGGTTAAGGATTATGTCTCTAAGGTTGTTCACTTTTTCAGTAGATACTTCGTTCATCATCATTCACCTCTTATGTCGGTCCGGCCCCGAAAGGGGGCGAAACTCCGCGAAGCGCGCGGAGAGAGGCCCCGCCGGAAAACGAAACAGACGGCAGGCCGCGCGGCTACATCTTTACGCCGATGGCCTCCTGCACATATTTCGTAAGGAAATCGGGTCCGCGCTTCGTGCCGAACCTGTCCGGTATCTCGACGACGAGCGGGAGCTCGCCGCGCTCGCGAAGCTGACGCACGGCCTCCTCCGCCATTTCGGCGGCCTTCTCCGTTATCGCGAGAATCGCAAGGTCGCGTATCTTCAGCGCTTCACGGATCGCGTCGTGCGTCTCTTCTGGCGTGTGTACAAGCGTCCCTTCGATGCCCGCGAGGCGCATGCCTACGAGGGAGTCGTGATTGTCGCTCACAAGGTACGCTTTCATCTGACCGGAGTCTCCGAGCTTAGAGTTTCTGTATTATCAGCAGCGAGACGATGACGCCGTAGATAGCGATACCTTCCGCAAGGCCGAGATAGATGAGCGTCGTTCCGAGCATCTCCGGCTTCTCGCCGACGAGGCCCATGGCGGCCGAGCCGACGTTGGCGACTGCGAAGCCCGCTCCGACGCAGGCGATAGCCGTAGCGGCCGCCGCAGCTATAAATCCGAGGCCTGCTCCGATGGATACCTCCTTCGCCACCGCGGCGGCTTCCTCAGCCGCGACCGAGGTCCCCGAGAAGAGCGCGAGCAGCGCGCCGGTAAGCACGAGCAGCGACGAAACGGCGAGCGCCGTCGTGTATATCTTTCTGCCGTTCTCCATACGCTTATTTCTGAGGACGAGCCCCGCCACTACAAGAGCCGCCACCGTACCGCCGCTTAACATCAGTCCAAACATTGAAATGCATCTCCTTCTTGAATTTTTCGTTTTTTCTATAAGTTCAGCCGCGCAGTGCGAACGCCGCGCGGGTGTTACGATTTTAACGCGCCTATATCTCTTCGGCGCCCGCCTTTGAATATTTGCCGCGTTCGCGCTTCCAGCCGACCGGCTTGAAGGCGCTGCCGCCGCCCTTGTAGAACTTGCCGAAGAACTCGTAGTATTCGAGACGCAGCGTCTGTATGAAGACTATGAGGCCTTCGAGGCCGACTATAATGAGGTTGCCGAGCACGAGCACGATGCCCTTCATCACGATTCCGCCGGGCAGCGTATGCACCATCTCAGAGAGCATGATGACGGCGAGCGAGAGGCCGACGTGGTTCAGCGCGAAAGCCGCGAGACGGACGAACGACGCCGTGTTCGAGAGGAACGAGAGCAGGCTGTGCACTATCTCGAACATATTGAGCACCGGCGACTCGCCCTCGCCCTTCTCATGCAGCAGATAGCGCGCGAGCACGTCGCGGAAAACCATCAGCACGAGCATGACGAGCGCGCCGCCCCACATTATGTTGGCGAGCGTGTCTGAAATAGGCACTCCCGTTATGTAGACCATCGCGAGCGCGCAGAGCAGCCAGTAAAGCAGAAGCCCCGCCATCCCCTGCCCGTCGAAGAGCAGCCGTCCGAAATCGTGCGCGCGGAACTGCTTGACCATGTTGAGCACGAGGCCGAGGCTTATCATGATTACGCCGACGCAAATCGCTATTGCGATGAGCCTGTTGATGTCGTGCATCGGGCTGAGCCACACCGCGGGCAGCAGGTCTTCCATGCCGAAGATGCTGCCGTAGAGGAATCCGAAGATGACCGACGATGCCGCCGCCATCTTCATGACGCGCCCCAGCGAGCTGCGCATGATGCCGCGCTTCACAAGTAAGGCAGAGCCGAGGAAGATCATCAGGCCGTGGCCGACGTCTCCGAACATGAACCCGAAGAAGAGGACGAACGAAATCGCGACGAAGGGCGACGGGTCCATCTCTCCGTAGGAGGGCAGGCTGTAGAGCGCGACGATGTCCTGGAACGAGCGGACGATCGCGTTGTTCTTGAGCTTTATCGGTATGCGTATGCCGAGCGACGAAATGTCGCTTGTGTCCTCGACTATCAGCGTCGTGCCGGGGGCCTCGGCGGCGACGGTCTCGCTTATCGCCGCGTAGGTGTCCGCAGGAATCCAACCGGAGAGGACGAACATACCGCTGACCTCGCCGTGTCCTTTGCAGACGTCGTAGACGCGCTGCATCGTGTAGAGCTCGGAGAAGAGCAGCTCGTACTTCTCGCGGTGCTCGCGCAGCATTTCCTTCGCGGCCTTAGCGAGGCCGCGTATCGCGCGCTGATGGTTGAAGATGCGCTTTTCGATCAGTTCGAGAGGGTTGTCGCTCTCGATCTGCGCCGCTATCTCCTTCAGTGAGAATTCCTTGAAGTAGACGGCGTCGAGCAGCTTCTTCGTCGAGCCGGCGTAGTCCGGCGACGTGATGACCAGCGCCCATGTGTTGCCCTTCGACGTCGTTAGGCTGTTGACGACTATCGGCGACTCCTCCGTGCTTTCCTGGAGACGCTGGAAGTTGTCGTTCGAGAGGCATCCGAAGAATGCCTTCGCAAAAGTTCCCTCCGCGAGGTCCATCGGCCCGAAGCGTGTGCCGTGCAGCGCCTCGACGAAAAGCTTCGCCGCCTGCAGCAGCTCTTCTTCGTCTACAAGCGCGCTGCGGCGCTGGTCCCATATCTGGAGCCTGTTCGAGGTCTGCTCGACGAGCATCCGCGCCTTCGAGAGCGTGAAATCCTTCTTGATGGTCACGGGCTGCGGGTCGGGCACGGCCTCTCCCGCGACCTTCCATATCGCGGAGATTTTCGTAACTAATATGTCGTAGGGATTTTCAGTCTCTGTGGTCAGCTTTGAGCGCAGCGACCTGTCGTTGATGAGCATGTCGAGCGGCAGCGGCTGGAAGCCTCCCGTCAGGACCATCTGGCGGGCGACCGGCTCCATCTCTGACTGAGGCCCTATCATGGTCAGGGCGACCATTTTCATTACTGCCATGTGCGTTCACCCCCGTTGAATATCGGCCTGATGAGGTATTTGATCGCGACGTTGCGGTCGTAATTGTAGCGCACGTCTTCCACTACTCGAATGATGTCCGCCACTTCGTACGCCTTAAGCAGGAAGTAGGCGATCGCCGTGTGGAATCCGGGGACGCCGCTTTTTAGTATCGAAAGGGCCTTGAGATAGATATACCTTTCTATCGACATATCGAGCGCAAGCTCTTCGTCGTCTTCCTTGAGCGAGTTCGAGAATATTCTGCCGTAGGCTGGGAACATCTCTTCCATCATTGCTATGCGTTCCTCAAGCCCCGCGCCCTTCGAGAGCTGGCGCAGGTGCTTTATCTTGACCTTGTACTTGACCGGCAGCAT
>DVKA01000107.1 GCA_018716365.1 Candidatus Caccocola faecipullorum | reverse complement strand
GCAGTATTATGAAGGGGAAGGAGCGCAGAAGGTTGACGACTACGTCGAGCACGCGGTAGAGCGGCGCGTTCGGGCGCAGGCCGGAGGGGCCGGTAATTATCATGAGTATCGCGACGCCGGAGCCGAATATGCCGGAGAGCACCGTCGAGACGATTACCATATAAAGCGTTTCCCAAAGAGCATAAAGAAGCTCAGCGCCCATTGTCCATTACCTCCCAGAACATTTTGTTTTCCTTCAGCCATTTTTCGATGCGCGGCACGTCCTTGTCGTCGACGTGGATGATGAGGAAGCCCATCACAGTTTCGCGGTATTTCTCTATGCGCCCGCCGACTATCGAGAAATCTATTCCCAGCTCGCGCGCCATCTTCGAGACGATGCCCTCGTTCGCGATTTCGCGCGGGAACATCAGGCGGATGTTCGTGCCCCGCGGGATGACCGCGTAGTCGTCGGTGATGAGCTTGCGCAGCTCCGGCCCCGGCGCGAGGAAGAGCTTGTCCGTGTCGCCCGAGTCGACGACGCGGCCGCCGTCGAGGATGATCACCTTGTTGCATATCATCTTGACGACCTCCATCTGGTGCGTGACGGCGATTATCGTGACGTTGAGCTTCTGGTTGATGTCCATGAGAAGCTCGAGGATGGAGATGGTCGTCTTAGGGTCGAGCGCCGAGGTCGCCTCGTCGCAGAGCAGGATTTCCGGGTTCAGCGCGAGGGCGCGCGCTATGCCGACCCGCTGCTTCTGGCCGCCGCTCAGATTGCGCACCTTCTCGTCGCGCTTCGCGGAGAGGCCGACGAGCTCGAGCAGCTCGTTGACCCTCGCCTCGGCCTCGGCCTTCGGCGTCCCCCAGACCTTGAGCGGGAACATGATGTTCTCGAAAACGTTCTTCCTGTTCATGAGGTTGAAGTTCTGGAAAATCATCCCCATGTCGCGGCGCAGCTGCTTCAGCTCCACGTCGTTCAGATCCTTGACCTCGCGGCCCTTGACCTTCACGCTGCCCTCGGAATAACCTTCGAGGCCGTTGAGGCAGCGCAGCAGCGTCGACTTACCCGCGCCGGAATGGCCGACTATGCCGAAGACGTCGCCCTTCCCGACAGAAAGGGAAATATCCGAAAGGACCTTGTGGTCGCCGAAATACTTCCCAAGCCCAGTGATCTCGATCATATAAAACCCGTCCTTCTACTAAGGATTTAAGCGCATAAAAAAACCGAGCCTCGAAAAGGCCCGGTCTTATGATTTCTCGCGCGCGGCGCTCTAGGCGCCCGGTAAATCACAAGAGGAGCCTTCGTCGCACATGCACATCATCATGTCGTCTGCAAAATACGTCAGATTCAAATTCACGACTTGCTCCTCCTTCTTCAAATATGGGGACATTGTAATGACGAATGGTGGAATTGTCAACCCGTATGCGGAACTTCCGCGGGACTTTTACATTTCCGCAACGATTCTGACGACGCCGCTGCAGATTACGCCGCCGTCGTAAACGCTCACCAAAACGGGACGGCGGAAATCTTTCGTTTTGCGCTTATATTCAGCCGTGTTGTACGGTACGCCCTTGCTTTCTGTGCGGCGGAAAGCGACGAAACAGTCAGAGGGGGTTCCTATTTTTACTGACGCGCCGTCTTCGCCCTCGGCGCGGAAAGATTTCGCTTCGACGCCGAACTGCGAGGCCAAAGCGTCGAGCCGCCATCCATCATAGCGATAGAGCAGATATTTTTCGTAACCGTACGGCGAAGTGCCTCCCGCGAATACTCTTTCGTCGATATACAGGCGGCGTTTCGGCTCGGCCGCCTCTTTCCCGTCGATAACGGCGGCGTCGCCGGAGGCTGCGAGTGACGCGACGCTTTCGCGTGACTCTGGAATCGTCACAACATCATGAGCCTTTCCGGCATAGACCTCCTGCTCTCGCCCAGCGCCGTCCATGAGCGTGAAGAAAGGCTTTTCTCTGTAATAAAAATCGGCGTGTGCGCCGTCCGCCGCGGTAATTACGACAGACTGCGGCTCCGGCGCGGCATATCGTTCAAGGCGCGGAGCCGCTATGACGGCGCGCATCCCGCTGAGCGCGCCTCTCACCCTCTTCTCGGCGATGAGCGCTCCCTTCTCCGCGTCGAACATACGGATGCGGCACTCAGCCAGAGACGGAAGAGACGAATCTTCGCGGATTACGACGCCCATGAGTCCCTTCACCGCAGATTCATTGGCGGAGTCGGCGGTGCGATATGCGCACTGCTTTTCCGGCGCACTGAAAGAGCCTTCGTCGCTGTGGTACTGATCCTGCCTGACAAACATCTCTCGCTTTTCCGTGACCAGCATCGGGCGTTTGTAGCCGCGTACGTCGTCCAGGCTGTCGGTGTAGGTCGGCGTGCCGGCATGATAACCGTCCTCTTCCAGATACTGCATCTTCCACCTGCCCGGCAGAGCCAGCTCTTCCCCTCCGCAGCCGTGCAGGCTGTCTATGATGTCGGAGAGCAGCACGCCGCGGCAGCGCACCTTTTTCGCTACGCGGTGGTCGTTGTAGGGATATTCCATCTCGCGCACAGGATACAGCGAACGGAGCTTGTCCTTCGAGAAGTAGTAGACGAGCCGCTTCCCGTCCGATGGCTCGACCGCGCAGTAGAAGGTTGAATCAAGTAGCTCTTGCTCAGAAATCTGGGGCGTCTTGCGCGGCAGCGCCCCGCGTCGCAGATCGGAGGCGGCGCAGCGCAGCGCCGAAACATCGTCGAGGACTACGCCGTTCCCGTAAATTTTTAAATCGGTTGAGTTCCCCGCCGGTGTTCCGTCGTCTTCGCGTATGGAGTACCACGCGAGGAGAAATTCGCCCTCGCGCGCAGCGTTTATAACGTAAGTCCGCGACGCGCCGTATTCGACGGCGACGGGGGAGTCTCCTTCAATTCCGTATTTCGCAAGCACGGCGCTCAGGTCTGCGCCAAAGCATATATAGCGCGCCCCCCCCGCATTTATGGTGCGCGTCTCGGCCGGCATGGCCGCCAGCGTTACGAGCGACGGGGAGACCCAGCGGCGCGCGCCGCGGTAAATATCGAGCGCCGGCGGCATATCCTCCGGCTGGACGCAGCGCAGGTCGCTGACGAACGAGCACTGATTCACGTCGTTTTTTGTGCGCTGCCCGAAAAAAAGGCGCGGGCGGCTTCCGCGTTTGACGCGGCATAATGCGCCGTCTTCGCCTATCCTTGCGCTCTCAAGCGCCAGCAGCGGCGTCCGCTCCTCGGCGCTTCCGTCGCTTCCGAAATAATAGCGTCCCGTCATGGGGTGCTCGACGACGGCTTTATAATTCCTAGCGGCGAAGAGCAGACGCTCGTCCGCTTCGTCGCCGGACATTCCAACGTTTTTCAGCATCGCCGCAAGGTCTATCCCTCCGGCGATATAATTATGGTCGGCCGCGGTTCCGTGGTCTTCCCTTGCGGAATAGAGGCTTTCGCGCCAAAAACGTCCGAGCCTCCGGTCGTGTTCTTTTTCAAGAGCAAGCGTCTCAAGCTCGCTTTCGCTTATGACGAACAGCCTGCGCGAGTAGGTGCGAATCGCTCCTTCGCGCTCAAATCCCGTTTTGCGGCCGAACGCCAGCCCGACCGTCTGAAACACGCCGCCGTCCATCAATCATTCAACCCTTTCTCAGAACAAAAATCCATCAGCCTGCGCTTGAACCTGCGCGAACTG
>DVKA01000106.1 GCA_018716365.1 Candidatus Caccocola faecipullorum | reverse complement strand
AGATTTTTCCCAGGCGTTCCCGCCCAGCTGCGGCCGCGCCGCCCGCGCCCCGCGTTCTGGGTTTCGGCGCAGGCCACTATCCCCGCCGGAGCCTCCTGCCGCGCGAGGCTTTTTATTACACTCTGCGTAGTGTCTGCCTCTTTGAAATAAAGGAATTTTTTGAAAAGCGGATTAGCGCGCATAAAATATTCGACCGCGGTGGGCGGAAGCGCCTGCACCGCCTCCATATCGCCGAGGCGGTAGCCCTTCTGCGGCAGCGATTCGACCGGCAGCCCCTCGTCGCGCAGCGAACATGCAGCCTTGAAAACGGCCTGACGCGACGCGGAGAGCAGTTCCGTCACGCGCGAACTCGAAACGACCTCGCCGGGGTTTTTGATCAGCAGCTCAAAGAGCTTCGTCCTGCTTGTCTCCTCGCCTGCGGTTTTCGCCATCGCGCGCTTCCTCCTCGTCTAAAATCCACTAGATTATATACGATTTTACGCCGGTGAGGTTATAATAAAGGTTAATTTGTATATTGGGGAGGGGTAATCGATGGTTTCGCTTCCAACGTCGACCGTCATTACAAACCTGCGTTCATCGTTCGATGAGCTGCGTGAGAGTCTTTGACCTGCCTGTGTCAGAGACAAGAATCGAAGAACTTCGCAAAATAACTGAAAAGCCCGACTTCTGGGGCTCCGAAGGCTCGCAGGATGTCACGCGCGAACTTTCGCGGCTTCAGGCCAAGCTCGACAAAGTCTCTGAAATGAGCGGCGAGCTTGACGAAATATCGGCGATAGCGGAGATTCTGGCCGAGGAGGCCGACGCCGAGCTTGAGGAAGAGTTCTACGCGCGCGCCGAAAAACTTTCAAAAACGATAGAAGACTACCAGACCTTCGTCCTTCTCGACGGCGAGTACGACGCGGGGGACGCGATAATGACGATACACGCTGGAGCCGGCGGCCTCGACTCGCAGGACTGGGCGCAGATGCTTTGCCGTATGTACATGCGCTGGACGGAAACGCGCGGGTACTCCGTGAAGGTCATAGACGAGCTTCCCGACCAGGAGGCCGGCATCAAAAGCGTAACCTTCTCCGTATCCGGCGACTACGCCTACGGCTACCTGAAGGGAGAGCAGGGAGTCCACCGCCTCGTGCGCATATCGCCATTCGACTCCGCGAAGCGCCGTCATACGAGCTTTGCATCCGTCGAAGTCGTGCCGGTCCTGCCCGAGAGCGTGCAGATAGAGATACGGCCCGAGGACCTCAAGATGGACACCTTCCGTTCGAGTGGCGCCGGCGGCCAGTACGTCAACATGACCGACTCCGCGGTGCGCATCACGCACATCCCGACGGGAATAATCGTATCGTGCCAGACCGAGCGCTCGCAGCATATGAACCGCGCTACCGCTATGCAGGTGCTGCGCTCCAAACTCTTCGAACGCATGATGCGCGAGCGGCAGGAGCAGCTGGACAGCATACAGGGCGAGAAAAGGTCGATAGCGTGGGGCAGCCAGATACGTTCGTACACGCTCCAGCCCTTCCAGCTTGTGAAGGACCACCGCTCCGGCTGCGAGATAGGCAACGTCCAGGCCGTCCTTGACGGCAGCATAGACGAGCTGATAATCGCATACCTGCGCTTCCTCAAAAGCGATAAAAAACAATAACGGAGATGAGATTCCACAAGATGAAAAAATTTACAGCACTAACGGCGGCGTTCCTACTCGCCCTCGCGCTCTGCACCGGCGCCGCGGCCGCCGAAAAACCGCGGAAATTCGTCCCGACAGAGCCGGTTATGCCGCTCTCGCAGGTGAAGCCTGGAATGAAGGGCTACGCGAAGACGGTTCTTTCCGGCACGAAAATCACGCCGTTTGAAATAGAAGTCATAGGCATACTGCCGCGTAAGACGAGCCCGAAAAACCTTATCGTCATAGAAGTAAAGGACGAATATGTGCGCTCCCACGGCGGCATAGCTGCGGGCATGAGCGGCTCTCCGGTCTATATAAACGGCAAGCTCATCGGCGCTATAGGCTACGGATGGGCCTTCGCGGACAGCAGCCTCGGCATGGTAACACCGATAGAAGAGATGACGCAGGCGATGGATTGGAAGGACGAGATACCGGATTTTAAAATTCCGCCAGTGCCGCTGGAAAAACCGCTGAGCGCGGACGTGAAGCCGAAGCCTACAGCGGATGATAAAACTGCCCAGAAAGTTAAAACTGACAAAAAGCCAGAAGCCGCAGGCGAGCCTAAAATCCCGGCTGAAGGCGGGCTGGAAAAGAAAATGATGCCGCTCATGGTCGACGGCATAAGCGAGAGAATGTCGAAGCGCCTTGAAAAGCAGTTCGGCGTAGAGGTCGTTCCATTCGGCGCTAAGGCGGAAGCTGAAAGCCCCGTCAACCTCTGCTGGAAGCCGGAGCCGGGCGCTGCGATAGGCGCGGCGCTTGCGTGGGGAGACTTCTCCGTGGGTGGAATAGGCACGCTGACGGCGCTGTCGGAGGACGGACGCTTCATCGCCTTCGCGCACCCGATGTTCAACCGCGGCGCGGTTTCCTACGCGATGACCGAAGCGGGAATCGTCAAAATAATCCCGAGCCTCACGAGCTCCTTCAAACTCGGCTATATCGGCTCAATCGCCGGGATAATAACGCAGGACAGGCCGCAGGCCATAGGCGGACGCCTCGGACGGCTTGCCGCGGCCAACAGCTACACGGTTAACTTCAAAGACGCCGACTCCGGCCGCAGCGCGATGAAGCGTTTCCAGACCGTCGCAGATCCGTTCGTCGGACCCGAACTCGGCACGACTGGCATACTGGGGCTGGTCGACGCGGAATGGTCGCGCAAAGGGCAGGGCACGGCTATGCTCACATATTCAGTGCGCGGTGGCAACATGAACCCCGCGTGGACGCGCCGCGACATCTTCTTCTCGGAGAAAGACGTAGTCAAATCCCTCCAGAAAGAGGTCGAAGCGATGGGTAAAATCATCGCGCACAACAAATTCCGCGAGATAGCCCCATACGGCGTGACGGTGAACGTCGAGCTGACGCAGGAGCCGCGCATAGTCTACGTTGAAAAAATCGAAATCCGTGACAAGAAAGAGCTTTACAACCCCGGCGACAAGCTGACCGTCGACGTCACATTCCGCCCGTGGCGCAAAGACGCGGTAGTCAAGACGTTCGAACTGACAGTCCCCGAAAACGCGATGGCCTTCTGTGAAGTCACCGCGCGCGGCGGCGGCATAGAAGAACCTGTGCAGGAGCCGCTCGTGACAGGAACGCGCGCGATAACGTCGTTCAGGGAACTCATCCGCGAGCTGAACGCGAAAGAGGCAAACAACCAGCTGATAGTCGAGATAGGCGGGCCGGAAGACCCGAGCGGGGATAAGGACGAAAAGGCCGACGCCGGCAAGAGCCGCGGCAAGCTCGCCGCGAACGCAACGGCGGATAAAGACGGCGGAAAGGACAAGGCCGGAGCGCAGCGCGGCAAGAAGGACGCAAAAGAATCATTCTCGCCCGCCGACCTGCTAGAAGACCGCTTCGTCAGCGAAATCAAAGCCGAGCGCATCAAATCCGGCGCTATGGTCATCGCCGACACGAACTACTACGTCGACGGCGTCCAGCGCACCTTCATCAAAATAAAGCCGGACGCAGGCGGGGAAGAGATGACGGACGAACAGCTCGCCGCGCTGATAGCCGCAGTCCAATCTTCTAAATCCACAGAAAACAGCAAAAACGCGGACGACGAAGAAGACTCCGAGGAACCTGACGAAAATGGAGACGAAGACGACGACGATGACGGCGACGAAGAAGCCTTCAAAATAATAACGCAGCGCGGAAGATAGCCCGTAAAGCAGCACAGCTACAAGACAAAATACCGGCCGCTCAGCTTTCAGCGAAGCGGCCGGTATTTTGTCTGCAGCCTGAACGCGCTGTACAGCGCGGAAATTTTGATTTCTAAAAGAAAATAATCATCGCGCACAATCCGTAACCTATGACCAGGCTCAGGAATACGGCGGCGGAGAGAGTGTCTTTCTGGATGCGCACGTCCTCGCGGAAGGCGGGGCCGTCGTTTGTGTCGATTCTTCGCTCGACCGCCGTGTTGATGAGCTCGACGACGATAGGGAAGAGCGAGGCTAGAAAGACGAGGAAGACGTCGTCCAGATCGCAGTCAAAAAACAGAGCGAGCGCGACCAGGCACGCGGCGGTCAGAAATTCGTTGCGTACCGCCTTTTCTGTAATGAACGAAACGCGCAGGCCGTTCAGCGAGTACAGAGTCTTGTTGAATAGATTGCCGTTTTTCCACTGCTCCAACACGCACACCCCCGTCGCAGGACTTCGGCGCTAATTATAGCAGACTGCGCCGCGTCCCTTGCCGGTATATTTGCAGTTGGGTATAAAAATGAGCCGTCGGCTCCCTTCGGCGTTTGTATATTTGTCCGCGTTTCGCTATAATAACAAAGTTGTATATTGTGGAGTTCCGCGGGGATTCCATTCTCTTTAGACGGAGGTTTTTTTATGGCGAACGACTATAAGGACACGCTGTTCCTGCCCAAGACGGATTTCCCGATGCGCGCGAATCTGTCGCAGAGGGAGCCGGAATTTCTGAAATTCTGGTACGACATCGACGTTTACGGCGAGCTGAAGAAAAAGAACAAGGACAAGCCCTCTTTCATCCTTCACGACGGGCCGCCCTACGCGAACGCGAGCATCCATATCGGAACCGCGACGAACAAGATTCTCAAAGACTTCATAGTTAAGTATAAATGGCAGCGCGGATACTTCACGCCATACGTTCCGGGCTACGACACGCACGGGCTCCCCATCGAGCTCAAGGTTCTCAAGGAGCTGAACGTCGGCAAGGACGAAATCTCGCCCGTCGAGCTGCGCCAGAAGTGCGCCGCCTACGCGCGTTCGTTCGCCGATGTGCAGACGGGGCAGTTTAAGCGCCTCGGCGTCATCGGCGACTGGGAGCATCCGTACATGACGCTCGTCCCGGCGTTCGAGGCGACGGAGCTCGAAGGCCTCGCCGAAATGGTGGACAAGGGGCTCGTCTACAAGGGACGCAAGGCGATCTACTGGTGCACCGACTGCCAGACGGCCCTCGCCGCGGCGGAAATCGAGTACGGAGACGAGACTTCGCCCTCTATCTTCGTTGCCTACGAGTACACCGACGCAGCGAAGGTCTTCCCCGAGCTCGCCGGAAAGGATGTCAACGTCATAATCTGGACGACGACGCCCTGGACGCTTCCCGCCTCGATGGCGGTCGCGGTCCATCCGCGCTACGACTACGGCTTCTACGAGTGCGGCGGCAAGGTCTACCTCATCGCCGTCGGTCTCAAGGCCGAGGTCGAGAAGGCGACTGGGCTTGAACTCGGCGAGCCCATCCTCGTCTGCAAGGGGCAGCAGCTTGAGCTTTCGCTCGCGAAGCACCCGTTCTACGACAGAGCCGTTCCGTTCGTGCTCGCCGACTACGTCACGCTCGACTCCGGTACCGGATGCGTCCACACCGC
>DVKA01000105.1 GCA_018716365.1 Candidatus Caccocola faecipullorum | reverse complement strand
AGGAACGTCGTCTTGTCAAGTCCGAAGTTGGTGCAGCGGTGTTCGACGAATTCGTCTATTTCCACGAAGCTGCCGGGGTCAAGAACTGCGTTGATGCGCTCGCGCGCGGTCATCTTGCCTTTGTCGTGCTGTTTGGCGATGGCCTTTTCGCCGCCGCCGACAGCGGCTTTCTCACGTTTTGCGATGAGAGTGGCGCACAGTTCGTCAATCGTTTTTTCCGCCATTACCTCTTACCTCCTCATTATCTGTTAAGCGGAGGGCCGCCGTCCTTCCGAGGCGTTCCCGTCTCCGTGACCGCCTGGCGGCCCTCCGCATACAGTTACGTTGTTTTTCAGGCTTCAGCGCCCTGCGGCGCCGGACCTTTCCGCTTGATTAGTCGCGCTGGCAGAGCTCGAGGAGCACGCCGCCGGTCGCCTTCGGGTGGAGGAAGGCGATTTTCGCGCCGCCCGCGCCTATGCGGGGCTTCTCATCGATGAGGCGGACGCCCTTCTCTTTGAGTTCGGCGAGCGCGGCTTCGATGTCGGCGACTCTGATCGCTATGTGCTGGATGCCCTGTCCGTTCTTCGCGATGAATTTGCTGACGGGGCTGTCCTCGCTCGTGCCTTCGAGAAGCTCTATCTCGGAGTCGTCGATGGGCAGGAAGGCCGTCTTGACCTTCTGCTCGGCGACTTCTTCGACGCCGTGGCACTTAACGCCGAGGGCGCCTTCCCAGAATTTCATAGCTTCGTCGATGCTGTTTACCGCTATGCCTATATGGTCTATTATTTTAGTTTCCATATTACTTCTCCTCTTTCGCTCTCTTTTCGGCTACCGCTTTTTCGAGCCATTCGATGGTCTCGGAGGTCGGGGTTCCGGGGCCGAAGATCGCGCCAGCGCCGTAACCGAGCAGCGTCGGGTAGTCGGTTTCGGGGATGACTCCGCCGCCGAATACAATGATGTCGCTGGCGTTCTTCTCTTTGAGAAGCTCGATTATCGTCTTGAAGCAGTAGTCGTGCGCGCCGGAGAGGATGCTGATGCCGATGGCGTCGGCGTCTTCCTGTATAGCGGTGGCGACTATCTGCTCCGGCGTCTGGCGGAGGCCGGTGTATATAACTTCCATGCCGGCGTCGCGGAAGGCTCTGGCTACGACCTTCGCTCCGCGGTCATGACCGTCAAGTCCTGGTTTCGCAACAACTACGCGGATTTTACGATCCATTTTTCTTCCTCCTTAAAAGCTCTCGCGATTCTAAAGAACCACGTTCTCTTTGTACTCGCCGAAGACTTCGCGGAGTACGCCGCAGATTTCGCCTTCCGTGGCGTAGGCGTGTACTGCGTCGAGGATGAGCGGCATGAGGTTCGCGTCGCCCTTAGCGCCTTCGCGCACCGCGTCGAGGGTGGTCTTTACTCTGACGTTGTCGCGTTTTTCTTTCATTTCGCGAAGTTTCTTGATCTGGTTCTCACCGACGCTCGCGTCGACCTTGAGGAGTTTGCGCTCCGTCATGTCTTCGTCGATGTGGAACTTGTTGACGCCGACGATGATGCGGTCGCCGGACTCTATCGACTTCTGATAGTCGTAGGCGGCGTCCTGTATGTGCTTCTGCGGATAGCCCTTTTCGATAGCGGCCATCATTCCGCCGAGGTCGTCGATTTCCTTGATGTAGGCGAGGGCGCCTTCTTCGATTTCCTTCGTGAGGGCTTCGATCGCGTAGCTTCCCGCGAGCGGGTCGACGACGTTGGTGATGCCGGATTCGTAGGCAACTATCTGCTGCGTGCGGAGCGCGATGCGGACGCTCTTGTCCGTCGGAAGCGCGAGGGCTTCGTCAAGGCTGTTGGTGTGGAGCGACTGCGTGCCGCCGCAGACCGCGGCCATCGTCTGGATGGCGACGCGGACGATGTTGTTCTCCGCCTGCTGCGCGGTGAGCGTGCAGCCGGCCGTCTGGGTGTGGAAGCGGAGCATCTGCGCGCCCGGGTTGGTGACGCCGAAGCGCTCCTTCATGATGTGCGCCCAGACCTTACGCGCGGCGCGGAACTTCGCGACCTCTTCGAGGAAGTCATTGTGCGCGTTGAAGAAGAAGGAGAGGCGTTTGCCGAATACGTTCGGATCCTGTCCGGCCTTGATGGCGGCTTCGATGTAGGCGATGCCGTCGGCGAGGGTGAAGGCGACTTCCTGAATGGCGGTCGAGCCGGCCTCGCGGATATGGTAGCCGGAGATGGAAATGGTGTTCCACTTCGGGATGTTGCGCGAGCAGAAATCAAAGATGTCGGTGATGAGGCGCATCGACGGCTTGGGCGGGAAGATGTACGTGCCGCGCGCGATGTATTCCTTGAGTATGTCGTTCTGAATGGTTCCCGCGAGGGCGTTCATCGGGACGCCCTGCTTCTCCGCGACGGCGATGTACATCGAAAGGAGTATCGACGCCGGCGCGTTGATCGTCATAGAAGTCGAGACCTTGTCGAGCGGAATTCCGTCGAAAAGTATCTCAGCGTCCGCAAGGCTGTCTATCGCGACGCCGACCTTGCCGCACTCGCCGACCGCCATCGGGTCGTCCGAGTCGTAGCCTATCTGGGTCGGAAGGTCGAACGCGACAGAAAGTCCCGTCGTTCCCTGGCTCAGAAGATAGCGGTAACGCTTATTGGAGTCTTCAGCGGTCGCGAAGCCGGCGTACTGGCGCATCGTCCAGAAACGCCCTCTGTACATCGTGGGCTGCACGCCGCGCGTGTAGGGATATACGCCGGGGAATCCGAGATCCTTGGCGTAGTCCACGCCGTTCACGTCTTCGGGAGTGTACGTCCTCTTGAGGGGGATGCCTCCGCCCGTCGTGAAGTTAGCCTTTCTTTCGGGGCCTTTGGTCAGAACCTTTTCGACCGCCGCTTCGTAGGCTTTCTTTCCTTCTGCTACTTCCTGGAGCTGTGTTGGTTCGAACAATTACTCCGCCTCCTTGCAAACATATCGGGCCATCGCATGGAATGACCGTAAGCACACGTGAATATGCAAAATACCACACGCCGCTATTATTGCCCAACTTTCCGCAAATTGCAACATTTGAGCGATAATTTCAGACAAGTCAGTTCTTTCTTCTTAAAAGGCAAGGCGGATAGGCGGACGCGGCGATGAAAAACTGTGATTCACGCGCGGACGGCGCGCAAATTTAAGCCGTTGCTATATAATAACGGCAAATACTTAAACCACTGGAGGTTTGCGCAATGATGCAGAACGCAATAAAAATTACCGATTCGATATACTGGATAGGCGGGAACGACCGTGAGACCGATCTGTTCGAAGGTTTGTGGACGCTCCCGCGCGGCGTCGCCTACAACGCCTATTTCATCAACGACGAGAAGACAGCGGTGATCGACACGATAAAGGCGGACAAGCTCTCGGATTACATAGAGCGTCTCGTCTCGATACTCCCCGCCGGAAAGGGCATCGACTACCTCATCGTCAACCACATGGAGCCCGACCACTCAGGCTCGATAAGCATCATGCGCAAGCTCTACCCCGACATGAAGATAATAGGCAACAAGAAGACGATTGAAATGATCGACGCCTTCTACGGTATCAAAGACGGCGTCGTCGAGGTCAAAGAGGGCGAGATTCTCGACCTCGGCCGCCACAAGCTCACCTTTGCGATGATTCCGATGGTCCACTGGCCCGAGAGCATGGTCACCTACGACACGACGGACAAGGTGCTCTTCTCGACCGACGCGTTCGGCGGATTCTGCGCGCTCGAAGGCGGAATCTTCGACGACGAGCTTGACATGGCTCTCTATGAGGACGAGACTCTGCGCTACTTCGCCAACATCGTCGGACGCTACTCCGCTCCGGCTCAGAAGGCGATCGCAAAGGTCCGCACTCTCGACCTCAAGGTCATCTGCCCCGCGCACGGCCCAATACTCCGTTCGAACCCGAAGCACATAGTCGACCTCTACGACAAGTGGAGCAAACAGGAGACCGACGAGGGCATCGTAGTCGTCTACGGCTCGATGTACGGCAACACGAAGCTGATGACCGACGCGATTGCGCGCGCGGCCTGCGAAGCCGGCGTCAAGGACGTCATCGTGCACGACGCTTCGCGCTCCAACCTCTCGTGCATCGTTCGCGACGTATGGAAGTACCGCGGCCTCGTGCTCGGCAGCTGCACATACAACACGGAGCTCTATCCGCCGGTTGCAACGCTCTGCCGCACTCTGAAGAACAAAATGATGAAGAACCGCTGCCTCGGCATCTGCGGCTCGTACAGCTGGAGCAAGGGCGCCCTCGCCGAGCTTCAGGTCTTTGCGGAGCAGGGCGGCGACTGGAAGCTAGTCGAGCCGACGATCGAAGTCAAGTCCTGCCCGAAGGAGCCGGACCTCGAACTCTGCCGCGAGCTCGGCAGAAATATGGCGGCGGCGGTAAAGAGCGCCGGGAAAGAGTAAGCGATGAAGATTTCAAAAAATCTTATAGCCTGCGCCGCGGCCTTCGCCGTCGCGGCGGCAGCGGCGGCTCCGTGCGCGGCGCGCGAAATCGACGTGAAGGTATCGACCTTCGGCGTTTATGAATCGAAATACGAAGGCTTCGAGGCGCGCATAGTGACGCCCATAGTCACCGGGCTCGCTATGGATTCCATTGAAAAGGAGATAAACGCGAAGCTGGCAGAAAAGGCGCTCGAAATGCAGGAGCGCTACGAGCTTGAGGCGCTGGAGCTCATGAACGACCCGTTCGCCGGAAACGGAGCGCACACCGGCTGGTTCATGGACTACAAGGTAATCGACGGCGACGCGCGCTTCGTGACGCTCGACGTCACTGAGACGAACATCGTCGCCTCTTCGTCGACGAAGCGCACGATAATGAACTTCGACAAAGAGACCGGTATGCCGGTGACGCTCGCCTCTTTCTTCAACGAAAAGGCGGACGCCGTCGAAGTTTTGAGCAGGGCTGTGCGCGACGAGATGAGGCGCGCCAACAAGAAACACAAGGGTTCGTTCTGGCTCGCGCCAGAAGAGGGCGAACAGAAAAAAGATGAAGCCGCTGCCGGCGGATTCTCGTCGATAAAGGCCGACCAGAACTTCTACGTCGACAGGGACGGGAACATCGTCGTCTGCTTCGACAAGTACGAAGTGGCCCCCGGCTCGGCGGGCTGTCCCGAGATAACGCTCGACATGAAGAAGCTGGAGCCGTGGCTTAAAGCAGAAAAATAAAACGGGCGCATAGGGCAAGGGCCGCGGCTAAAAACCGCGGCCCTTGTTTTTTGTTTCGTTCGTTACCTCTGCCCCAGCTCTTTGATTACTACCTTGACCTTCGGGGCGTATTTCTTGAACAGCCCGTCGAGAGCCGCCATATCGTTGCGCTCGAAGAGCAGCTTCCAGCCGATGACGTCCTTTTCGATGAACGCCGTGAGCCCCGTGCCCTTAGTCACGAGCGTCACGTGGCGCACCTCGCTCCACGGCAGCAGTTCGCGGTGGTGCGAGAACCACGTATGCGTGTCCTTCACGAAACCGAGCGGCGAGGCGTATATTTTCTTCTCGAACTTCAGGACGAGCAGGCCGCAGACGCAGAGAAAGGCGTTTATCACGGTCTTCTGGCTGAAGCCCTCGCTCATGAAATCCATCACGCCCGTGACGGCGAGATATGCCGCGAGCGCGCCGAAGGTAAAGCGCTTCCATCCGTTGACGGTGCGGCTCGACTTCGATTCGATAAGACATTCGAGTTGTTCAAGTTCGGCCAATAGACCATCCCCTTTTCAGAAAAACAGACTTCAGCCGATATTATACCATCCGGCTACGCAAGCTCCGCTGGGCGCGTCTTGCCTCCGTGCACCGGCTCGCCGTCTTTTCCGCGCCAGAATATGCCTATTCCGACGTACGTCAAGATTACCGCTACAATCGGATTCATCCAGTTAAGGAAGGCGTACGGGCCGAAATCGGCGACGGACATGTTAAACAGCTGCGCGTGGTATGCGCCGCAGGTGTTCCACGGCACGAGGACGGACGTAAGCGTACCGGAGTCTTCGAGAGAACGCGAGAGCATTCTCGGATGCAGCCCGACCTTGTCGAAAGTCTCCTTGTACATCGTACCCGGCATCGCGATGCCGAGATACTGGTCTCCGAGGAAGAAGTTGCAGACGAAGCACGAAATTACGACGGAGAGGATGAGGCCTCCGACGGAACGGACGCGCGAGGCCACGGCTTCGAGTATCGTCTTGATGAAGCCGCAGACGTTCATCGCAGAGCCAAAGACGAAGGCGCAGATGATGAGCGAAACGGTCCAGTTCATCGACTGCATACCGCCCGCGGAGACGAGCTCGACGATGTCGTTGCCTATCTCCTGCGCAATCGCTGCGTCGATCTCAAGCGCGTGCTTCGCAATCACCGCGGCCAGCGCCGCTTCGTCCGCCGCTCCGGCGAGCTCTGCCGATACGGTCGGGGAATATCCGTTCTGCATGACGTTGAGGACCGCGCCGTAGTCGTAGCCTTCGATGAACATGAAGGCCGCGGCGATAAAGACGCCCGCCCACAGCGACGGCAGCGCCGGTTTGCGCATGGCGGAAAGCACGATGACCGCGAGAGGCGCGAGCAGCGCTATCGGGCTGACCCAGAATTCCTTCGCGATGACCGCCTGGATGCCGCCGATCTTGGAGTAGTCGAGCGTGCCGCCAGCGTACTGGAAGCCGAGGACGATCGTGATTATCGCGACTATCACATAGGTCGGCCCAGTGGTCCAGCACATCGCACGGATATGCTGGAAGAGGTCAGTGCCGGAGACGGCGGGCGCGAGGTTCGTCGTGTCGGAGAGCGGCGACATCTTATCGCCCGCGTATGCACCGGATACGATTACGCCGACAGTCAGCGGAGCCGGGATGCCGAGCCCCATCGCTATTCCGAGCAGCGCGATGCCGACCGTTCCCGACGTTCCCCACGACGTACCGGTCGCAAGCGAGACTATCGAGCAGATGATGAGCGTCGCAAAAAGGAATATCGACGGCGAAAGTATCGACAGGCCGTAATAGATCATGGAAGGCACGACGCCGGAGTGTATCCATGTGCCGATAAGCACGCCGACAGTGTAGAGGATAAGGCAGGCCTGCATCGTCGTCATGATTCCTTCAATAATTCCCTTTTCCAGCTCTTCGTACGAATAGTGCAGATAAAGTATACCCACCGCGCCGACTACGATGGCGCTGAAGATGAGCATGATGTGGACGTCCTGACCGTAAATTACGACGCCGGAGAGTATGAGGGCGGCGGCTATTGCCAGCATCAGGAGGGACAGGCCGAGCGAAGGTTTCCTTTTTTCAGCTCTTTTCTCTTCGTTGTTTCCCATTTTTGTTTCTCTCCTTTCGTTTTATAAGTACGCTAAGGTACGCGCCAGGCTCCCGCGCTCCGACGCTTCACCTCCTTTCCGCGAGCGCCCGCTGTTATATTATTTCAGCCTATACGTAGAAATGCTTACCGTTCTGGTATTTATTATAACTTTACACAACGGCTTGTCTACAAGGCTGGCTCTGATATATCTATACTATTTGTAACTTAAAATTCATATGGAGACACAATCCCTGCCACTTGAAAGCTCGGCGCGTTAGCGTTAGAATACGTGCGTGTGTGGGGGTGCTTGCCCCCGTAGTCGAATCGCATCTTGCAAGGAGGAAATGTAATTATGGCTAAAGCGACAGTTGATCAGTCCGTATGTGTAGGCTGCGAGGCCTGCGTCGGAGTTTGCCCCGTTTCCGCTATCGCCGTCGAGGACGGCAAGGCTCACGTTGACGCCGATACCTGCGTCGAGTGCGGAGCCTGCGTGGCCACCTGCCCCGTCAGCGCCAT
>DVKA01000012.1 GCA_018716365.1 Candidatus Caccocola faecipullorum | reverse complement strand
TCGCGGTTCTTGAGGAAGTCGCCGAGCGTGAAGTTCATCTCTTCCTGCGGGAGCTGGCTGTTGGGGTTCTCCTGTCTCCTGCGGTCTCCGTCGGGACGGCGGCGGCGCGGACGCTCGTCGCGGCGCGGCTGCTCGTCCTGCTGGGCGAAACGCTCGCGCGGCTGCTCTTCGCGCGGCGCGCGCTTCGCAGGCTCTTCGTGCGCGGGGCGGAGGCTCAGACGGATGCGGCGCTCGGTCGGGTTGACTTCGAGCACGCGGGCCGTAACTTCCTGTCCCTCGGTGAGCACGTCTCTCGGGTTCTCGACTCTCTGGCTTGAAAGCTGCGAGATGTGGATGAGTCCCTCGACGCCCTCTTCAAGCTCGACGAACGCGCCGAAGTCGGCGATTCTGACGACCTTGACGGGAACCTCGGCGTCCTTCTGATACTTCTCAGCGGCGTTCTTCCACGGATCGTGGAGCTGCTTGTAGCCGAGGCTGATGCGCTTGCGGTCCTTGTCTACGTCTATAATGGAAACTTCGACCTTCTGGCCCTTCTTGAGCACCTCTTTCGGGTGCTTGATGCGGGTCCAGCTGAGGTCGCCGATGTGGATGAGGCCTTCCACGCCGGGCTCTATTTCAACAAAAGCTCCGAAGTCGGTCAGGTTGGTGACGGTGCCTTCCGTCGTCTTTCCGGGCGTCCAGCGCTCGGCGACGGTATTCCACGGATCGTCGAGGGTCTGGCGGATCGAGAGGGAGACGCGGTTGTTCTCCGTGTCGATGCCGATGACCTTGACCTTCACATGGTCGCCCTTGGCCACGATGTCTTTGGCCTTGGCGTTGCGCTGCCACGCGAGCTCGCTGATGTGGACGAGCCCTTCCATGGCACCGAGGTTGACGAAAACGCCGAAGGAAGTGATGCTGCTGACGTCGCCCTCAAGGACGTCGCCCTCGTGGACCTGCTCGTAGAAGGCCTGGCGAGTCTTTGAGAGTTCTTCTTCGATGAGGCTGCGGCGCGAGAATACGAGGCGGCGCTTTCTGCGGTCCTTCTCGATGAGCTTGACGGGGAATTCCTGTCCGACGAGGTTTCCGGGGTTGACTCCGCGGCCTTCCTGCGTGAGGTGCGAGATGGGAATGAAGCCCTCGATGCCGCAGCAGTTTACGATGAGGCCGCCCTTTACCTTGCGGAGGCCCTTGACGTTGATCGTCTCGTTGTTCTCCGCCTCTTCCTCGAGCTTGTTCCAGCGCTCGTCGAATTCGCAGCGCCAGCGCGAGAGGCCGAGCTGCGCGTCCTCGCCCTGATTGATGTTCGTTATCTGGACGCGGACCTTATCGCCGTTCTGCGGCTCGGGAGTTTCCTCCACGAGCACGCGGTGGGTCCACTCCTTGCGCGGGAGGAATCCCTCGCACTTGTAGCCCACGTCTACGAGCCAGCCGTCCTCCTGTGTATCGACGATTGTCCCCTCGACGACCTTGCCACGGTGGAAATCGCCCATCACATCGTACTGCTGCATCATTTCTTCCATTGTTTCTTCTTTTTCCTGCGTTTCAATTGCGTCTTCGTTGTGAAGCTCGTCAACCATACCCAACATCCTCCTGCTTACATCTTCTCTAATTTTTGAATAAGTTCTTTTATCAGCCAATCGGGAGTGCTTCCGCCCGCGGCTATTCCAACGGTGCCTTTATTTTCCAGCCACCTCCAGTCCAGTTCGCCCGCGTGCTCGATCCACAGCGACGGCACTCCCGAAAGGGATGCTATCTCGGCGAGCTTGCGCGTGTTGGCGCTGTTTTTTCCTCCTAGGACTATTATGCCGTCCGCTTCCTTCGCGAGGCGGCAGACGGACTGCTGGCGAGCCAGCGTAGCCCTGCAAATCGTATTATAAACCTTTAGTTCGGGAGATACCGGCACAAAAGCGCCCACCAGCGCGGAGAACGTCTCGACGCGCTGCGTCGTCTGGCTCAGCAGTCCGCACCGCCTGCCTTGCAGTTCAGGCGGGATGTCGTCCGCCGAAGCGAGGACGTGAACCTCCCCCGACGCATAGCCCATAATTCCTTGCACTTCAGGATGCGCCGCATTGCCTAATATTATCACGATATAGCCTTCTTGTGACAGTGATTTTGCCTTTTCCTGCGCCGTTTTTACAAAAGGGCATGTGCCGTCTACCATTTTCGAACTTTTGCGCCGCAGCGCTTCGAGCACCTCGGGGCGCACGCCGTGAGCGCGCACGAACGAAACCGCGCCCTCCGGCACATCTTCGGGCTTTTCCACGACGGCCAGCCCCATTTCCATAAGGCGCGCGATCTCCTGCGGATTGTGTATCGGGCTGCCGAGCGCGTAGACTTTCGAAGTTTTGCGCAGCTCTTCCTCAAGCGTAGTTATCGCGCGCTTGACGCCGAAGCAGAGTCCGGTCGGGTCGGCGATTATCACTTTCACCGTGCGCCCTCCCCTTCCAGATGTGCGAGGCAGAGCGGCACGGCGCGGCGCAGCGCTTCGGCCTTCGAGATTTCGTCGAAGTCGAACCATACGGCCGGTTCAAAGTGCTTGAACCACGTCGTCTGCCTGCGCGAGAAGGCTTTCGTCGAGCGTATGTCGCCCTCAATCGCCTCAAGAAAGGTGCAGCGCCCAGCAAGATAGTCCACAAGCTCGCGGTAGCCGAAGCCCTGCAATGCCGGAAGCGACGGCGAGTAGCCGTTGTCTAGCAGCCACTTTACCTCCTCGGGATAGCCGCTCGCGAACTGCTCCTTGACGCGGCGCTCTATATTTACATAGAGGTTCGCGCGCAGCCGCGTGAGGCCGATGTAGAGGATGTCGTACGGAGATTTCATCTTGCGCTGTTCCTTGTACCACCAGCTCGCGGTTTTGCCCGTTATCTTGAATATCTCAAGCGCGCGCATCGTGCGCACAGGGTCGTTCTGATGTATCTTCGCGCCGGATTCCGGGTCTATTTCCAGAAGTTCGTCGTGCAGCGCGGCGAGGCCGCGCTCTTCTATCTCGGCGGCGAGCTGCGCGCGCACGCTTTCGTCTTTCGGAAGGTCCTCCGAGAGCATGCCGGAAAGCGCGCGGTAATAAAACGGCGTGCCGCCGATGAGCAGAGGCACGCGACCGCGCGCGATGATGCGCCGCGCAGCATCGTCAGCGTCCTGCGCGAAGTCGGCGGCGGAATAAATCTCGTCCGGGTCTGCGATGTCTATTAGGTGATGGATGATTTCGCGGCGCACCTCGCGCGAGACCTTGTCGGTGCCGACGTCGAGATAACGGTAGACCTGCCGTGAATCAACGGAGATGACTTCGGCGTTCAGCTCCTTTGCGAGCGATAGGCTGAACTCCGTCTTGCCGACCGCAGTCGGCCCTATTATCGCTATTACCGGAATTTTTGCATTCGTCATCTTTCAAACCATTCCCGAAGTTTTTTGTTTTCTATTATAAAGACAGTCGGCCTGCCGTGCGGGCAGGTGTAGGGCGTCTCGCAGCGTTCAAGGCGCGCGAGCAGCTCCGCGGCCTCTTCCGGCTCGAAACGCCTCCCGAGCTTCACTGCGTCGCGGCAGGCCAGCCGCGCCATGCGCCACCAGACTTCGCGGTCGCGCTTCGCCTCGTCGCGCTCCGTCTCGATTCCGCGCAGCGCAGAGCGAAGCATATCTACCGGCGAAAGGTGCCCTTTGCCGCGTATCGCGGGCACGGCGGTCACCATTCCGTCCTCCGTCTCAAAGCCGAGCGCGGCTAGCTCGTTTTTATAAAGCTCGGCCTCGGGGCGCACCGCGGCGGGAATTTCCATCGGCAGCGTCAACCTCTGCGTCGCTACGTTGTCTTTGAAGCTCTCGCATATTTCTTCAAAAAGTATCCGCTCGTGCGCCGCGTGCGGATCCATTATCGCAAGCGCCTCGGGGAAGTCAAATATCAGAAATCCCTCCGCGCTCTGTCCGATGTATCTTTTCGGCTGAACCGGCGGAGCCGCGGAGGTCTCTTCCTCCTCCGCAGGAAAGAAGATGCTTTCGACTGGCGAGGCGACACGCGACATGTACAGTGGCGCGGCCTTTTTTGAGACAAGGTTCCACGGCTGCGCGCCGGAAGGATAAAACGACTGTACAGGGCGCGGCGTTTCGTCCGCGGACAAAGACACCGGCGTTTCGGGCAAAGGCGAGGGCTGCGGGGGAACGCCGCCGGAAGTTATCGAATGGCGCTGTGCGCAGACGGCCTTCGCGTTGTCATAGACGATTTTAAAGATTTCCTGACTGCGGCGGAAGCGTATCTCTTCCTTCGTCGGGTGTATGTTTACGTCCACATCGTGCGGCGGCAGGTCGATGAGCACGGCCCACTCGCCGTACGCCGCGCCCTCCGCCGCAGTCAGAGCCGCGCGCACAGCCGCGTCCTGAACGCGCCGTCCGTTGACGAAGAGCATCACGACGACTCGCCGCGAGTCTGGAATCGGGTTCCACCATACACGCGCGGTGACTGCACCCTGCGTCGAAGCGGAATAGAAAATCTTCGTCTGCTTTCCCCAGCGGCGCTCGATGCACTCGGCAATCGAGGCGGCGGCGGAATATTCGAGAATTTTGCGTCCCTCTTCCTGCACGCGGAAGAAGACCTCGGGATGTATCAGTGCGTAGTCGTTGACTATCTGGATGATGCGGCGCAGCTCCGCCGAGGAACTTTTGAGAAATTTACGCCGCGCCGGAAGGTTGAAGAAAAGGTCGTCTATCTGTATCCGCGTCCCGGGCTTCGCGGGCGTCTCAGAGTGAAGCGTAATCCGCCCCGCCTCGCAGCGAAGCAGGCCGCCAGTCTCCACGCCCGCGGCGCGGCTGCGTATCTCCATGCGCGAGACCGCGGCGACGCTCGCAAGCGCCTCGCCTCGGTAGCCGAGAGTCGCTATGTTCTCAAGGTCTTCGAGAGAGCTTATCTTGCTCGTCGCGTAGCGCTCGACGGCGAGCGGCAGCTCCGCGAAGGCTATTCCGCAGCCGTCGTCCTCTATCACGAAAGAGCTCTTTCCGCCCTGCTCCGTGTAAAGCGAAATCGACTTCGCCCCCGCGTCGAGCGAGTTCTCTATAAGCTCCTTCGCAACCGAAGAAGGCCGCTCTATGACCTCCCCCGCCGCTATCCTTGTGGAAATGTCTGGTGCAAGACGTTTAATCATTGGCTGGGAAAATATTCTCCGCTCTAAAAAATTTATTCTATTTTGCTCCCGTCCGGCAGAATAACGTCTTCGTCGCCGCTCGCGTCGAAGAATCCTACTCCGTGCTTCTGCGCGAGATTTCTGACGAGTTCGTAGGCTTCTTCGGCTTGAGACCACGCAAATGCGGCATATATCACGTCGCGGCCGATACAGTAATCCGTCAGACGGCTTTCCAATTCCTCGTCGGCTTCGATTGCTTCGTCGCTCGGCGCGTATTCTCCGTTCATCGGCGGGAAGGTTTCTTTCATCTCCATGAACCAGCTCTGAAGCGCCGGCGAAGCCACGCCGATTGTCTGATAGTCGTGGTCTTCGCCCCACTCAGTCTGCTTTTCATACCATTCCATAAATTCTTTCTTTGTCCTCGGCGCTTTCGTCTTTTCAAAAACCATCAGGTCGTAGCTCATGGACATCTTCCTTTCTTAATTTAAGATAACGAGACGTCGATTTTCGCTTTTACTTAAACCCCAGCACCTTACGGCTTTCGCCGCGCAGCCTCATGACGAGCTCTAGAGCCGCGAGCGGCGTCATGTTGTTCGGGTCGCAGGCGGCGAGTTCTTCTAGTATCGCCTCCTGGCGCACGTCGAAGAGCGTGAGCTGGTTCTGCGAGGAATTTTTTACACTTTCGTTACGCACCTCGGCCTTTTCCTCGAACTGCGCGAGGAGCTCCTGCGAGCGGCGCAGCACCGCGGAGGGCACGCCCGCGAGGCGCGCGACCTCGATGCCGTAGGAGCGATCGGAGGGCGCTTCGATTATCTTGTGCAGGAAGACTATGCGGCCGGCGCTTTCGTCGACGCCCATGCTGAGATTTACGATTCCCGGCAGCAGGTCGGCGAGCTGCGTCAGCTCGTGGTAGTGCGTCGCGAATAGCACACGCGGCTGCGCGTGTTCCTGCCCCTGCAGGAATTCGACGACCGACCACGCAATGCTGAGGCCGTCGTATGTCGATGTGCCGCGGCCCACTTCGTCGAGGATGACGAGGCTCCTGTCCGTCGCGTGGCGCAGTATGTTCGCGGTCTCGACCATCTCGACCATGAAGGTGCTCTGCCCGCGCGCAAGCTCGTCGCGCGCGCCTATGCGCGTGAAGACGCGGTCCACAAGCCCTATCTTGGCGCTCTCGGCTGGAACGAACGAACCCATGTGCGCCATTATCGCAATAAGCGCCGCGGTGCGCAGATATGTGGATTTTCCAGCCATGTTCGGCCCCGTTATGAGCGCGATGCGCCGCCCGTTTTCCGCGCTGAAGTTGAAGTCGTTGGGCGTGAATGGATTTTTGCCGAGCGTCGCCTCGATTACAGGATGGCGCGCGTTTTTCACGATGAAGTCCTTGCTCATGTCGAGCGTCGGGCGCGTATAGCCGCGCTCTGCGGCGACCGCGGCGAGCGAGAGCAGCACGTCCAGAACGGAGATGAAATTCGCCGTCTGCTGGATTGCGGCCGACTGGGCAAGTATTTCGCCGACGATGCGCGCGTATATGCGTTCCTCTATCGCGAGTATCTCGCCCTCGGCGCGGAACATGTCCCGCTCGAAGCGCTTCAGCTCTTCCGTTATAAAGCGCTCTGCGTTGACGAGCGTCTGCTTTCTTACGTAGTCCATCGGCGCTTTCGAGGCAGACGATTTCGGTATCTCTATGTAGTAGCCGAATACTTTGTTGACTCCGGCCTTGAGGTTCTTTATTCCAGTGCGTTCGCGCTCCGATTCTTCAAAACGCGCGAGCCACTCGGACGAGTGCGCCGCCTTGTCGCGCCATTCGTCAAGCTCCGCGTCGAAGCCGCCGCGTATAACTCCGCCGTCGCGCACGAAGCGCGGGACGTTGTCCGCGACCGCAGCGCGCAGCAGCGCCGCGAGCTCCGACGTATTGCACTGCGGAACGATGCGCGCGAGCGCGGGATAATCTGAAACGAGCGAGACTATCTCAGGCACGACGTTCAGCGTAACGCCGACGGACTGCACGTCGTACGGCAGCCCCATCTTGAGCGTGAGGCGGGAAAGGGATTTTCCCATGTCGCGGCAGCGCGAGAGCAGCTCCGCAAGTTCAGCGCGCAGCCGGCCGTCGCCGGCGAGCGTCTCTATCATGTCCTGACGGCGCGAAATTTCGTCGACGTCCTGAAGAGGCGATGTTATCCATTCTTTGAGCGCGCGCCGCCCCATCGGCGTGCGGCAACGGTTGAGCACCCAGAAGAGCGTCGCCTGTCCCTTATCTGCGAGTTCGAGGTTCGCCTGCGTGCTCTGGTCGAGGACGAGGTTTTCTTTCGGGAGCATCGGCGTGAGCGACGATATATTTCCGGCATTCGAGAACTGCGTCTCTTCGAGGTATTTCACGGCCGCGGCAGCCGCTCCCGCTGCGAGGTCCCTGTCGTCAAGGCCCATCGCGGAAAGCGAGGCGATCCCCCATTTGCGGCAGAGCCACGCCGCGCCCTGTTCGACGGCGAAGTATCCCTTTTCGCACTCCGTCACGCTGACTCCGCGCGAAGAGAGGCCGGGAAAATTTTTTTCGAAAAGTTCGCGCTGTCCGCGGCGCAGAAGTATTTCGTCCGGCATAAAGGCGGATAGGACGGCGGCGCAGCTTTCCGCCGCGAACGTACCTGCGCGCAGAGTTCCGCTCGCAGGTTCAAGCAGCGACACCGCGGTTGATTTGCCGTCGAAGAGGCAGGCCGCTATCTTCCCGCCGTCGTCGGAGTTCTCCGGCAGCCACGTGCCCGGCGTGACGATGCGCGTTACTTCGCGCTCGACGAGGCTCTTGCCGTCAGGCTCCGTTATCTGTTCGCATATCGCGACGCGGTAGCCGGCCGCGACGAGACGGCCAAGGTACGAATCCACGGAGTGGAAAGGCACTCCGGCCATCGGTATCTTATATTCGTTTTCTTTTGAACGAGACGTTAAGACTATATCGAGGACCGACGACGCAATTTTCGCATCGTCGAAGAACATTTCATAGAAGTCTCCCATGCGGAAGAAGAGCAGGCAGTCTGGATAGGCTTCCTTCCATTCGACGTACTGCTCCAGCATTGGAGTCATTTTCACTCCGGGCGGCAGTTCCAAATTCAGACGTTCCTCCCGCTGTCAAGATAGCTTTGCAGCAGCAGAGTCGCCGCTATCTTGTCTACTTTCTTTTTTCTGCCGCTGCGCGAAACGTCGGCTTCGAGCAGCGCCTGCTGGGCTATCGTTGTGGTGAAGCGCTCGTCCCAGAAGCGTATCTCACATTCAGGGAAGCGCTCCTTTACCGTCTCGGCGGTCGCGCGCATGCGCTCCGCCTCCGGCCCTTCGCTTCCGTCGGTGCGGCGCGGCATCCCTATTAATATGACGGGGTCGCCGTACTGCGCGACTATGCCCGCAAGCTCCGCAAGCCAGTCGCCGCGCGCGTTCAAAACGGCGGCCCCTTGGGCGAACATGCCCAAGGGGTCGCTGACCGCAACTCCGATTCTGACGCTGCCTATATCAAGAGCTACGATACGCCGCATTATTTTCCTTTTGTCATAAGCTCCTCGAAAATCTTCGGAGCGGCCGCGAACGCCTTGTCGAGCTTCTCCGAACTCGGAGCGCCGCCCTGCGCGAGTGTCGGGCGTCCGCCGCCCTTGCCGCCCAGCTCCGCTGCGACGGCCTTCAGCAGAGCGCCGGCGTTGGCTCCAAGCTTGACGATGTTGTCGGAAGCCATGGCCGTCAGCGCGACGTTGCCCTCCGACGCTACGCCCGCAAGGAGCATCATCGCGTTCGGATACTTGTTGCGAATTCTGTCGCCTATCTGGCGCAGAAGGTCCGGCGTGATGTTGTCGAACTTCTCCGCGATGAAGTCTACTCCGTTGACGTTCGCTACCGGCTTGACGCTGTTTTCTATCTCGGACATCGCGGCCTTGACCTGAAGCTCGCGGTTCCTGCGTTCGAGAATCTTCTTCTCGTCCACCATCGTCTCGACTTTAGCCATCAGCGACTCTACGTCGCCGCCGACCATCGTAACAAGCGACATCACCGCGTTGCCGTAAGTCTGGAAGAGCGGCAGAGCCTGCGTGCCGGCGACCGCCGTTATCCTGCGGATGCCGGAGCCGATGCCCTCTTCGCGGACTATCTTGACGAGTCCGATTTCGCCGGTGTTCTTGACGTGCGTTCCACCGCAGAGTTCCGTCGAGAAATCGGAGATTCCGAGCACGCGCACTTCGTCGCCGTACTTTTCGTCGAAGAGCGCGCGGGCGCCGGTCTTCTTCGCCTCGTCTATCGGCATCACGCGCGTCGTGACGGGGCTGTTTTTCAGAACCTGCTCGTAGACGATGCGCTCCGCCTCGCGCAGCTCGTCGATGCTGACGGGCGCGAAATGGTTGAAGTCGAAGCGCAGGAAGGTCGGCGTGACGAGCGAACCGGCCTGACGCACGTGTTTGCCGAGCACGCGCGCGAGCGCCTCGTGCAGAAGATGCGTCGCGGTGTGGTGGCGCTGT
The DNA here is from genome assembly GCA_018716365.1 of Candidatus Caccocola faecipullorum. GTDB lineage: Bacteria > Synergistota > Synergistia > Synergistales > Synergistaceae > Caccocola > Caccocola faecipullorum. The sequence continues at coordinate 1,809 of DVKA01000012.1, read as the reverse complement.
ATGTCTGCGCGGCGTTCGGCGTTGATTTCAGCCGTAACTTTATCTCCGGTCTTTATCGAGCCGGATGTGACTTTGCCTTTATGCACTATTAGGTCTGCTACTGGGTAAACGGTGTCCGTAACTTCAAACACAGCTCCGTCCGCCGTGATAGTGCCGGTGTCGCCGACCTGCCCGCCCTTTTCGCCGTAGAACGGGGTGTTTGACAGGACAAGTTCGGCTTCTCCGCCGCTGCACACATCGTCGGCAAGCGCGCCGTTTATAATGATTGCCTTTACATAGGCCTCGCACTTAGTATCGGTATAGCCGCAGAAGGGCGACGGGGCGATTTTGTCGGCAAGCTCTGTGTAGACGTTCTTCGAAATTACGCTGCTCGTCTGCTTGCTCGAAGCACGCGCCCTCTCGCGCTGCTCTTCCATCGCTTTTTCAAAGCCGTCTTTGTCTATTGTGATGCCGCGCTCGGCGCACATCTCTTCCGTAAGTTCGAGCGGGAATCCGAATGTGTCGTAAAGTACGAAAGCCACGTCGCCGGGCAGCTCGTTCTTGCCGGCGGCTTCGAGCTTCGCAATTTCAGAATCCATGAGGTCGCTGCCCTGCGCAAGCGTGTGCGAGAAACGCTCTTCCTCCGTGCTGAGCACCTGCTCGATGGCGGAGGACTGCTCGACAAGCTCGTGATACTCGTCGCCTATCGACTCGCGGACGACGGGCAGAAGGCCGGTGAGGAACGGCTTGTCTATGCCGAGCAGCCTGCCGTAGCGCACGCAGCGCCTGATGAGGCGGCGAAGCACGTAGCCGCCGCCGTCGTTGGTCGGCAGGATGCCGTCTGCAATCATGAACGCCGAGGCGCGGATGTGGTCGGAGATGACCTTGACGGCCATATCCTTCTTCGGGTCCTCGCCGTACTTGACGTTGACCAGCTCGCAGGCCTTGTCCATGATGGGACGGAAGAGGTCCGTCTCGAAGTCGTTCGGCACGCGCTGCACGACGGAGGCGAGGCGCTCAAGCCCCATGCCGGTGTCTATATTCTTATGCGGAAGCGGCGTGAGGTTGCCCGCTTCGTCGCGGTTGTACTGCATGAAGACGAGGTTCCATATTTCAAGGTAGCGGTCGCAGTCGCAGCCGACGGTGCATGTCGGCTTTCCGCAGGAGAACTCAGGCCCCTGGTCGTAGATTATCTCGGAGCAAGGCCCGCACGGTCCGACGGGGCCGGCGGCCCAGAAGTTGTCGTCGGCGCCGAGACGGAAAATCCTGTCCGCGGGCAGGCCGACCTTCTTGTGCCATATATCGAAAGCCTCGTCGTCGTCGAGATAGATAGTCGCATAGAGGCGCTCCGGCTCCAAGCCGACGCGCTCCGTAAGGAATTCCCACGCCCACGGGATTATCTCATTCTTAAAATAATCGCCGAAGCTGAAGTTGCCGAGCATCTCGAAGAACGTGTGATGGCGTGCCGTGCGCCCGACGTTCTCGATGTCGTTCGTACGCACGCACTTCTGCGACGTCGTCGCCCTCGTCACCTCAGGCGTCTTGAGCCCGAGGAAATAGGGCTTGAACGGCACCATTCCCGCTATTGTAAAAAGAAGAGTTGGATCGTCCGGCACCAGCGAAAAACTATGATAGCGCTTGCAGCCCTTCTCCTCGAAAAAGTTCAGAAAAAGTTCTCTTAATTCCTTCCCGCTCCTGCGTTCCATGAAACAGCCCCCATTGATATTCAAACTAACAAGATATTATAAACTATTTGCATTGAAAATGCGCAACAAATAAATCGCCGGAGCTTTCTTCATCGGAAAATATTCTGCTTGACGATTCGACACA
>DVKA01000104.1 GCA_018716365.1 Candidatus Caccocola faecipullorum | reverse complement strand
GGTGCTGTTTTTAGAAGTATTTCCACCTTCTCTCCCAAACAGAATTGTCATGATTTCTGCACAATAAAAAATAGAATTTTGCGATAATTCGATGTCGTGATTTCAAAATTCTATATTTACAGATAATTCTTGCACCGTATAGAATGACGGATGACGCGGCGGACTGCGCGCTGGAGCGTTCTATTTGTGTTTTTTGCACGAAATGGATGTCGTTGTTTTTGAAGGTCGCCGCGGTTTCTATATTTAAAAATTGTGCGTGCCGTTCTGCCGCTCTTCAAATGTGCTCCGATATAGCTGCAAATCAACGAAAACGGCTCTGGAAGCCGGTTTTCGGAGCGTTTTCTCTATCATGTGGATTTATAGAATAAATCGGTGCGATGCATATTATAGGTAAAATTACGGTGTTTAATTATAGAGGAAAGATGTATTTAATGCTTGGAGTGTTGAGTTTTCTTTGGAGGAGGCTCCGATATGCGCGATTTAGGGATTGGAAATGATATGCTGCTGTGCGCTGTTGTTTTCGCGGCTCTGTCTGCCGCAGCGCCCGTCCTCTTCGCGCCTCCTGACGGAGCGGCTTCGCTTTTCGTTTTGTTCGTCTCCGATATTATGGCGTTTACGGCTGTCGCGTGCTTTGGGGCTAAGTGCTTTGAAGCTTTTGCGGCGCCGTCTTTTTATACGCGCTTTGCATCCATGTCCGGCTTTTGCGCCGGCGTTTGCGATTTTATGGCCGATCGTTCTCACGCGCGCTGCGCTCTGTGCTGCGCGCCGGCTTGGAACGCGGCAGAGGGGATGTGATCTTCGGCGAAGGCGATTCTTTTCTTTTGCGTCGAAGGTGCCGCGTTGGAGCGCGGCAGGGGGCGGCCTCTGAGGCCGTGTGGATTATCTGGGACAGGAGGCAGAAACAATGCCTGGCGTTGCTTCGTTGAGCACCTATTTTTCCGGCACGTCCGGAGCGCTTGTGATGTCTTTCATTGCTATGAGCATAGTCTTTCTCGTCATTATCGGCCTGATGATGGTTATGCTTGGAACGAACAGACTTGTTGGATCTTTTGATAAGAAATCTTCGGAGGCTAAATAATCATGGAACTTTATATGACCGCTTTGAAGGGAGTTCTCGATCAGTCCGGTCTCGTCGCTCTTACGGGCGGAAACCTGCTGATGCTTCTCATTTCCTTTATCCTGCTGTATCTCGCTATTGCGAAGGACTTTGAGCCGCTTCTTCTCATGCCGATCGCTTTCGGCTGCCTCATCGTCAACCTTCCTCTGTCCGGCATTATTGACGAGGGCGGATTCCTTTATTACGTTATGTTCGGTATCCGTCACGAGATTTACCCGATTATCATATTCATGGGCATCGGCGCTCTGACCGACTTCGGTCCGCTGCTTGCGAACCCTGTGACCTTCCTTCTCGGCGCTGCGGCGCAGCTCGGCGTCTTTGTAGCGGTCATCGGAGCTATGTTTATGGGCTTCACGATCCAGGAAGCCGCAGGTATCGGAATTATCGGCGGCGCCGACGGCCCGACGGCCATCTACCTCTGCGCGAAGCTGGCTCCCGCCATCCTTCCCGCGGTTGCTGTCGCGGCTTACAGCTATATGTCGCTCGTTCCGCTCATCCAGCCTCCGGTCATCAAGCTCCTCACGACTAAGAAGGACCGCGGAATTAAGATGGAGCAGCTCCGCCCCGTTTCGCGCACTGAGCGCATACTCTTCCCGATAATCTCGACGATCGCCTGCGGCCTTGTCCTTCCTGCGGCTGTTCCTCTCATCGGTATGCTGATGTTCGGAAACCTGCTCCGCGAGTGCGGATGCACCGACCGTCTCTCGCAGGCCGCTCAGAACGAAGTTCTTAACGCGACGACGATATTCCTCGGAATCTCCGTCGGCGGCACGATGAACGCCGACACGTTCCTCACCGTCGCAACGATTAAGATCATCTTCCTCGGCCTAGTAGCGTTCATATTCAGCACGGCGGGCGGTGTAGTCTTCGGACAGATCATGAAGGTCCTTTCCGGCGGAAAGATCAATCCGGTCATCGGCGCTGCCGGCGTCTCCGCCGTTCCTATGGCGGCGCGCGTCTGCCAGAAGGTCGTTCAGAAAGAATTCCCCGGCTCGTACGTTCTTATGCACGCCATGGGCCCGAACGTCGCCGGAGTTATCGGGACTGCGGTCGCGGCCGGCGCTATGCTTACGCTGCTCGGACAGTAATTCCGTTGGCTGACTTAAACAGCATTTAGACGCTGAGAGCGGGTCCCGCCTCGGCTCCGGCGTAGAAGATACGCCGCTGCCGCTCGGAACCCGCTTTTTTATGCGCCGCGCACGACAGGCGAAAGCGCGGCGGACGACTTGAACGAAGGATGTGAACGTTGTTGCATGAAAAAGGGATAGAGACCTTTCTCGCCGTCGCAATGTCGCGGACGCTCGGCAAAGCCGCGGAGCTGCTGAACGTCACGCAGTCGACCATAAGCTACAACCTCAACGAGCTTGAAAACGACATGGGGATGATTCTCGTCGACCGGCAGAAGGGTATGAAATCCATAAAGCTGACGCCTGCGGGAGAAAGTTTCCTCCCGCTCGCGCTGAAATGGCAGGAGGTCAGCCGCGAGATAGCGAACGCGCGCACGCCTGGTTCCGCCCATTCTCTGGCGGTAGGCGGCTCCGAGAGCGTGAACTGCCGCCTTCTGCCGCCGGTTTACGGAGCGCTGCTGGAACATGAGCCGCCGGTCTATCTTCGAATCGTCACCGATCCATCGGACATGATGTATCAGGCAGTCGAAAGCCGCGCGCTCGACGCGGCGATAGTCATTCACGAAGAGAGCGCGCGCTATGTGCAGATGGAGCCGGTGTACAGGGAGAACTTCGTCGTGGCGCGAATACCGCAGGAGGACGAAGAGCCGTCCGAATATGTCAGGCCTTCCGACCTTGACCAGGGGATGGAATTCTACATAGAGTGGAGCGGCGGCTTCCGCCTCTGGCACGACCATATATGGGATCCGATGAAGACGCTCAAGGTCAAGGTCGATTCCGTGAAGCTCGCAACGACGCTGATGCGCCGTCCGGGGCAGTGGTGCATGATACCAGAGTCGGCGCGCGCGCAGTTCGCGCAGGAGCAGCCGCGCGTCGCCTTCGGCCTTCTTCACGAAACGCCGCCTGACATCGTATACTATAAGCTCACTCACAAGCACCCGAAGACGAGCTCCGTCGAGGCGCTCGCAATTTTCGACGAAGTGCTGAAGAGACGTATAACCGAGCTTGGAGGAAAGGCCGCTGCAAAATGAATCTCGCCCGATACATCGATCATACTAATCTGAATCCCGCCGCGACGGCCGAAGATATAAAAAAGCTCTGCGACGAGGCGCGCGAGTACGGCTTCGCGTCGGTATGTGTAAATTCTTCGCGCGCCGCGCTCGCGGCTTCGCTGCTCGAAGGCTCCGTCGTAGTATGCTGCGTCGTCGGCTTCCCGCTCGGCGCGATGAGCGCGGAGGCGAAGGCTTTTGAGGCGCGCAAAGCTGTTTCGGACGGCGCGTCTGAGATAGATATGGTCGTCAATGTCGGCCTGCTTAAGGACGGAAACCTGAAAGCCGTAGAGGAAGACATACGCGCCGTCGTCGAGGCCGTTCCCAGCGCTGTTGTGAAGGTCATCATAGAGACCTGCCTTCTGACCGAAGAGGAAAAAATCGCGGCCTGCCGCGCGGCGGAGGTTGCCGGAGCGAAATTCGTAAAAACATCCACAGGTTTCTCGACCGGCGGCGCGACTGCCGAAGACGTGTGCCTCATGAGAAATTCCGTAAGCGCGGCGGTGAAGGTCAAGGCTTCCGGCGGCATACGCGACGCGGAGACGGCGCGCCGTATGATAGAGGCGGGGGCGGAACGGCTTGGAACGTCCAGGTCTGTTTCCATCTGCCGCGAAGCTGCGGAAAAAGATTAGAGCTTCGCCGCGGCGCGAAACTTGCGGCGTTCCATAAAATTTAAAAAAGCGGCGGCGGTGCCCGCCGCTTTTTTAGTATCCGGCTGCGTTATGAACTTTTTCATCTAGTCCTGGCCTTCGCAGCGCGCCAGTGAAAAACCGGCTGCGGCCGGTGCATGGCGTTTTTTTGTTTTATTTCTGTTTAAAAATAAGTATATTTACATATATGAAACCAATCTGATGACTGTTGTTTATTATGAAAAAATATGCTGACAATCATTTGAATCAAGTATATAATCTTCGTATAGATC
>DVKA01000103.1 GCA_018716365.1 Candidatus Caccocola faecipullorum | reverse complement strand
AAAACGTTTTTTCGTTGCGGAATGTGTTTTCAGTTTAGGCATTGCTAGGTTCCTCCTCTAATTTCTGCCAGTTTGCGGCATATTCTTATATCTGGTCTGCATCAGGCAGGACGTTCTTCTTGACCTTCTGCTGCGGCTTCGCGGGAGCCGGCTGCGCCGGAGCTTCGGCCTGCTCGACGGCGGGCTTCTGCTGCTTCTTCTGCGCCTGCTTCTTCGTCTGAGATTCGGAGGCCGGCGCTATCATGATGCGCATATAAGCGCCCTCCATGCGCGGCTCCATCTCTATCTTGCCGTAGTCTGAGACGGCGTCGAGCACCTTGTTCAGCACGTCGCGTCCCCTGTCGAGGAAGGCCATTTCGCGTCCGCGGAAGAATATCGAGACCTTGACCCTGTGTCCATCCTCAAGGAAGGCCTTGATCGCCTTGACCTTGAATTCGTAGTCGTGCAGGTCTATCTTCGGACGCATCTTGATTTCCTTGACGACCTGATTCTTCTGCTTCTTGCGGGCGTCCTTGTCGCGCTTCTGCTGCTGGAAACGGTACTTGCCGTAGTTCATTATGCGGCAGACCGGCGGTTTCGCCTGCGGGGCTACTTCGACGAGGTCGAGCTCCGCCGCCTCGGCCAATTTCAGCGCTTCCTGAATGCCGACTACTCCGCGCTTCACGTTCATCTCGTCTATGAGAAGAACCTCCGGGCATCTAATCTCGGAATTTACGCGCGGTTCGTCCTCTTTTGGGTTTGCTATGGCATTACACCTCCTGATAAAATTCTCCAAATAAAAAGTCCGGGCGCATAAGAATGCACTCGGACCTGAAATCATCTCTTCAGGGCAAGCCCGGCAGCAAGCTGAACCGACGGGCGAGAGGCGCATTCCTCTGCTTGAACCCATTGACGTTAATCAACTGAGAGATATTAGCACATTTCCGCGCGCGCCGCAACTGCGGGAGAAAATTCCGCGCGTCTGCGCGCGTTCGGAAAAACCGCCGCGCGCTGATTGCGTTCGCGCGTGCGGATAAAATGATTTTTCACTCAGTCACGCCGGCAGTATGAATTGTGATTATGCCGGAGGGCGATTTTTTTACGCGAAGACTGAGCGTGACGGAGGTTTTAAATTTTTCGCAGCCGGCTTCGGTCACAGTCGTCCTGACGTAGTAGGCGCGGAGCGCGCCGCCGTCTTCCGTCGCGCGCGGAGGTATGCGCGGGATGCGCGCGGCGCGGGCTTTTTCAGAGAACGAATCGGGATAATGGAGGTCGTAGCAGACGCATTTTATTACGTATCGCGGAAACTGTCCGCGCAGCGCGGAGAATATTCCATCGGGCACGCCGGGCGTCGGGTCGCTCTCCGGCGTCGAGTCCGGCGCGAAGCCCGTGCCGTCCGCTATCACTGCGGCGTTTTCGTAAAACCACGCCTCGGCCGCGGCGGAGGCCTGCGCGGCTACGTTTTCTATGCGGAGGCGGCGCGCGGCGGCGAGAGTTTCTTCCGCCGATCTCTGCGCGCCGTTCAGCGCGAGCGCAAGCAGAGAGACGAGCGCCGCAGATACTGCGAGCACGTAGATGAGTACGAAGCCGCGCCGGCGCGCGGGCGCGCCGCGGTTTCCCGCACGCCCCGGCCGGGCGTCAGCTTCGGCGCAGCTTTTCAAGCGCTGCCTTCGCGGCTTTGAATTCCGCCTCTTTTATGGAAGGCCCCCACGCTTCGGCGGAAAGCCCGTCTTCCGCGGAGAGCGCAACTTTGAAGCTGCTCGCGTGCTCGGGGCCGCGCCGTTCTACAAGTTTATAGACGGGCGCGCTTTTGCCCTCTCTCTGTAAAAATTCCTGGAGTTCGGTCTTCGGGTCTTTCTCCATGACAGGCGCGGCGGCTTCGTCCTTTGTGTCGAGAAAGCGCGATATTACGCCGCGCGCCGCTTCATAGCCTCCGTCGCTGAATACGGCCCCGAAGAGCGCTTCGACGCAGTCGGCGGCCATCGAGTCGGTGGGCTTTTTTATGCTTTTGCCGAGGCGGATGAGCGGCTTAAGGCCGTTCTCCGAAGCCCAGTCGTTGAGGCTGTTTTTGCAGACGAGGCGCGCGCGCAGCCGCGTCAGCTCGCCTTCGCTGAAATTCGGATAAGCGGCGAAGAGCCGCTCGGAGGTGAAAAGTTCCAGCACGGCATCGCCGAGGAATTCGAGACGCTCGTTATACGTCGTGCCGTTTTCATTTGCGTATGACGAATGCGTCAGCGCTTCGGTGAGAAGCGCCGCGTTTCTGAATTCATAGCCTAATTTTAATTGAAAGGCGCGAAGCTGTTCTTCGCGCCTTTTGTCGTCTTTCATTGATTGGTTATTTGCAGCTCTCGATGGCGATGACTCCGTTGTGTCCGCCGAAGCCGAAGCTGTTGACGAGGGCTCTTTCGACCTTCGCGTTCACGGCTTTGTTCGGCACTACGTTGACGGCGCACTCGGGATCCGGCGTCTGGAAGTTTATCGTCGGATGGACTATTCCGCGCTCAAAGGCGAGCAGGGCTGCTATCGTGCCGATCGCGCCGGCGGCGCCGAGCGCGTGTCCGATCATAGACTTCGTCGCCTGCACCATTACTTTGTCCGCGGCGTCGCCCATGAGGCGCTTTATCGCCGCCGTCTCCATCTTTTCGTTGAGCGGCGTCGAGGTTCCGTGTGCGTTGATGAGGTCTATCTCCTCGGGCTTCCATCCGGCCTTGCGAACCGCCATGGCCATCGCGCGGTAGGCTCCGTCGCCGTCCGGCGCTGGCGCGGTGATGTGGTGCGCGTCGCATGAGAGGCCGTAGCCCTTGACTTCGGCGTAGATGTGCGCGCCGCGGGCCTTCGCGTGCTCGTATTCTTCAAAGACGAGGATTCCCGCACCTTCGCCGATTACAAAGCCGTCGCGGTCCGCGTCGAAGGGGCGCGAAGCGTGTTTCGGGTCGTCGTTACGTCCCGAAAGAGCCTTTAGAGAGCTGAAGCCGGCCGTTGCAAGCGGCGATATTGCGGCTTCGACTCCGCCCGTGATCATCACGTCGGCGTCTCCGCGCATGATGCAGTTGTAGGCTTCGCCCATGCTGTGGGTAGAACTCGCACAGGCCGTGACGACCGCCATGTTCGGCCCTTTTGCGCCGAGGCGAATCGCTATGTATCCGGCCGGCATATTCGTGATCATCATCGGGACCATGAAGGGGCTGACGCGGCTCGGCCCTTTTTCATAGAGCAGACGGAAGTTTTCTTCTATCGTGTGGATGCCGCCTTCCCCGCTTCCGACGTATACGCCGAACATATCTCTGTCGAGTTTTTCTAGGTCGAGGCCGGCGTCCTGTACCGCGAGGTCGGCTCCCGCCGCCGCGAAGTGCAGCACGCGGTCGGTGCGGCGGACCTCTTTTTTGTCGAGCCAGTTTTCAGGATTGAAATTTTTTACTTCTGCGGCTATCTTCGTGGTGTGTTTTTCCGTGTCGAAGAGCGTGATGTAGTCTACGCCGTTCTCCCCGCGCTCAAGAGCGCTCCAGAACTCTTCTTTTCCGATTCCGATTGGGGTGACGGCACCGCAACCTGTGATTACCACTCTTCTGTTATTCATCGGCGTCATAGGTTCCCTCCCTGGAAGAGGGGGGACTGGCGTGCAGTCCCCCAATTGTCTCAGTCGTTAATTAGTCCTCGACTCCGAGCTTCGTCTTGACGTAGGCCATGGCCTCGCCGACGGTGGTGAGCTTCTCGGCGTCCTCGTCGGGGATTTCGATGTCGAACTCTTCCTCGATGCCCATGATGAGCTCGACGATGTCGAGCGAGTCGGCGCCGAGGTCCTCTACGAACGAAGCTTCCGGCTTGATCTGATCCTCTTCGGCGTTGAGGCGGTCCATTACGATTTCCTTAAGTTTGCTCTGTACTTCTTCCATTTTCATTGCAAATCTCTCCTTTGCGGTATTTATGTCTCTTGTTTATGTAAAAGTCCCTGAGGAACTTTTTCCCTTTTTACTGCATCGTCACGCCGCCGTCGACGGCGATGACCTGTCCCTGAAGATACGCCGCGTCGTCAGAGACGAGGAAGGCGGCGACGCCCGCGACGTCCTGCGGCGTTCCAGCGCGTCCTGCGGGAATCGAGGCGATGAACTGCGACTTCACGTCTTCGGGCAGGACGGCGGTCATGTCCGTCTCTATGAAGCCCGGCGCTATCGCGTTTACAGTCACGCCGCGCGAGGCGACCTCGCGCGCGAGGCTCTTGACGAAGCCGATGACTCCAGCCTTCGCCGCCGCGTAATTGCACTGTCCCGCGCTGCCGCGCAGCCCGTTTATCGACGAGACCGCGACGATGCGGCCCCAGCGGCCCTTGAGCATCGGGCGCACGGCCTCCTTCGCACAGTAGTAAAGCGAACTGAGGTCAGTCTTTATAACGTCGTCCCAGTCGGCGTCCTTCATGCGCATGAGAAGGTTGTCGCGCGTCACGCCCGCGTTGCAGACAAGTACGTTGACGGGGCCGAGTTTTTCCGAAACGGCCTTGAACATCGCCTTGACCTCTTCGGCGTTCGAGACGTCGGCCTTTACGGCGAAGGCTTCGCCGCCCGCCGCCGTGATCTCTTCGACGACTTCGTTGGCCGGGCCTTCTGAACGGCTGTAATTGACGGCGACCGCGCAGCCGCGCTTAGCCAGCTCCACCGCTATCGCGCGTCCGATGCCACGTCCCGCTCCCGTTACGACGGCTACCTTCTTATCTGGCATTGCCGCCGCTCCTCAGATAGTCCGCCGCGGCGAGAAGTTCCTGCGAGTTCGACACCGCGTAGGGACGTTTGCCGTTGCATATCTTTCTCACAAGCCCTGAGAGGACGCTGCCCGGGCCGAGCTCTATGTAGCCGTCTACGCCGTTCTTCTCCATTTCAAGCACGGACTGCGACCAGAGGACGGGCGAGTAGGTCTGGGCGTAGAGCGCTTCGCGCACCGCCTGCGCCTTCTGCACCGGCAGGGCTGTCGCGTTGGCGATTATCGGGAATTTCGGGTCGTGCCACTCAATCTGCGAGAAGGCTTCCTTGAGTTCGTCGGCGACCGGACGCATGAGCGCGCAGTGGAAGGGGGCGCTCACTCGCAGCGGGACGACCTTCGCCGTGTATTTCTGCTCGATGAGCGCGACGGCGCGCGCTACCGCGGTCGCATGGCCCGAGATGACTATCTGCTTCGGCGAGTTGATGTTCGCGGCCTGGCAGACTTCGCCCTGCGCAGCCTCTTCGCATACTTCGCTGACTACCGGCAGCTCAAGGCCGATGATAGCCGCCATCGATCCGACACCGAGCGGTACGGCGGTCTGCATAAGTCCGCCGCGTTTGTGGACGAGCCTGACGCCGTCTCTGACCGAAAGAGCGCCGGAAGCTACGAGCGCCGTGTATTCACCGAGGCTGTGGCCCGCCATGCAGGCCGGCTCTACCGCCGTGCCGAGCTCCTGTTCGAGCGCGCGGAACATCGCTACGCTGACAGTGAGTATCGCGGGCTGCGTTATCTCGGTGTGGGCGAGCTGCTCAGGCGTGCCGTTGAAAATTATGTCGCTCAGCGAGAAGCCGAGGGCTTCGTCCGCTTCGTCGAAAATCCTCTTCGCCGCGATATACTTATCGCAGACGTCCTTCCCCATTCCGGGGCGCTGCGCGCCCTGTCCGGGGAATATCATCGCGTACTTCATCTGACGTATCTCTCCGATTCTGAAAGGATGGATTTCATCTCTGTTACAACGCTTTCTATTATCGCCGCCGCAGGCTCTATCGCATGGACGAGCCCGGCGGACTGGCCGGACATGAACGACCCCATGTCCGAATCGCCCCCGACGACCGCGAGGCGCAGCTTGCCCGCGCCAAGAGCTTCGAGCTCCGCAGCCGTGGCGTTCCTGCCCTCAAGTTCTTCGAACTGCTTCGTAAATTTATTTTTGAGGGCGCGCACCGGATGGCCGAGGCTGCGGCCGGTCACTACGGTCGCCCTGTCGTTGGCCTTGACTATCTTTTCCTTGTAATTCCTGTGCGCGTTGCACTCTTCCGCGCAGACGAAGCGCGTGCCCATCTGGACGCCGCTCGCGCCGAGCATGAAGGCCGCAGCCATGCCGCGTCCGTCGGCGATGCCGCCCGCCGCGATGACGGGAATTTTCACCGCGTCGGCGACCTGCGGGACGAGGTTCATCGTCGTCGTCTCGCCGATGTGTCCGCCGGACTCCATGCCCTCTGCGACGACTGCGTCGGCGCCCTGCTTCTCGACGCGCTCTGCGAGCGCGACGGCGGCGACGACCGGGATGACTATCGTTCCGAGCGGCTTAAGGCGCTCGATGACCTTGCCGGGCTGTCCCGCTCCGGTCGTGACGACGGGGACGCGGTACTTCGCCGCAAGTTCCAGCGCGTCGCCGGCAGTCGGGGACATCAGCATGATGTTGAGGCCGAATGGCTTGTCGGTAAGCGTCTTGATCTTCTGTATCTGGCGTTCAAGGAGCTCCGGCGGCATATTGGCGGCCGCGATTATCCCAAGGCCGCCGCCGTTGCTGACCGCAGCCGCAAGGTCGGCGTCGGCGACCCACGCCATGCCGCCCTGTATAATCGGGTACTTGATTTTAAGCAGTTTGGTGATTGCGTTGTTCTCAAACATTTATAAATCCGCTCCTTATGCTTCGTATAACAGCGCGCCCAGCGTCATCCCCGCGCCGAAAGCCATAAAGAGAACTTTTTCGCCGCTTTTGATACAGCCGGATTTCATCGCTTCGTCCAGCGTCACCATCAGCGACGCCGCGGACGTATTTCCATAATTTTCAAGATTCATTATAGTGCGTTCGGTAGGCACGCCGAGACGCTTGAAGAGGCTGTCTATTATCCTCGTATTCGCCTGGTGGAGCACCCAGAAGCCTATCTCCGAGGGCTCGACGCCTGACTCTTCGCAGAAATTTTTGATAAACGGGGGAAGATGTACGTTGACGAACTTGAAGACCTCAGCGCCGTGCATACGCAGGACGGGATTTTCGCGTCCCCCCTCTTTGTCTATCGTTATGAGCGCGTGCTTCGCGCCGTCCGCCTTCAGCTCCGCGGCGACGAAACGCCCTTCGCCCTCTTCCGAGCGCGACAGCACAGCGGCGCCCGCGCCATCGCCGAAGAGTATGCACGACGAGCGGTCGCTCCAGTCGAGCACTCCGGCGAAATCCTCGGAGCCGATTACGAGGACGTTCTTCCATATGCCGCTCGCAATGCCGCCGATGGCGGTCGTCATCGCGGTGAGGCTGCCCGTGCAGCCCGCGAGCACGTCGTATGTCCCCGCGTTCACAGCGCCGAGCATCCCCTGCACCTTCGACGCGGTGCACGGACAAACTGTATCCGGCGTGTCGGTCGCGACGATTATAAGGTCGAGATCTTCCGCGGAGAGCCCCGCGTCCTCAAGCGCAGCGAGGCCGGCCTTGTAGGCGAGGTCGCTGCATTTCTCGTCCTCGGCGGCGAAGTGGCGCTTTCTGATGCCAGTGCGCGTCACTATCCATTCGTCGCTCGTGTCGAGAATTTTTTCAAAGTCAAAATTCGTCATCACCTTCTCGGGGATATATCTCCCCGTTCCGGCGATTCTGACAGGAAATCCGCTAATCATCGTTACCCTCCGCGCCTTTCGCTATTTCGTTCTGAATCCTCTCAACGCCGTTGTGCCGTATAAAATTCGCGCCGCTCGTTATCGCGTTGGCGATGGCGTTCGCGCGCGAGCGCCCGTGGACCTTCACGACGCTGCCGCATACGCCGAGCACGGGCGAGCCGCCGTACCTCTCCCAGTCGAAGCGTCCCATTATGCGCTTCATCGCGGGGAGCATGAAGAAGCATCCGATTTTCGGAAGCATATGGTGTTTATATTCTTCTTTGAGCTGGCTCTGGATAAGCTCGCCGAGCCCCTCTCCGAATTTGATGACGACGTTGCCGGTGAAGCCGTCGCAGACGACGACGTCAGAGATTCCATTCGGGATGTCCTTGCCCTCGGCGTACCCCTGGAAGTTGAGCTTCGTCTGCTCTATGAGAGCGCGCGCCGCGGAGATGACTTCGTCGCCCTTCGTCGCCTCCTCGCCGTTGCTGAGCAGGCGGACCGACGGATTTTCGACGTTTCTGAAAAGTTTCATATATATCGAGCCCATCTGGGCGAATTGCAGAAGGTTGACGGGTTTGCAGCGCACCGTGCCGCCGACGTCCATCAGCAGCGTGCAGCGGTTGAGCACCGGGAGCACGGCACCGAGGCCCGGGCGGTCGATTCCGGGGATGCGTCCGAGGAGGAGCACAGCGCCCGCGGCGATAGCGCCGGTATTGCCGGCCGAGACGATTCCATCGGCTTCGTGCGAGCGCACCATGTTGAAGCAGACGACGAGGCTGGAATTCTTTTTTCTGCGTATTGAAATAGACGGCGAGTCGCTGCCGGTTATGACCTCGTCCGTGTGGACGATGCTGAGCCGCGAGCGGACGGAAGCTTCCGCAGTTTCTATTATTGGTTTTATCTTTTCGCTGTCGCCAGCCAGCGCTACGGAAAGGTCAGGATCCTGCCGGCAGGCCTGTATCGCCGCCTTACAGGGCTCTTCGGGGGCGTGGTCCCCGCCCATGGCGTCAAGTGCAATCAGCATTTCTCGTCCCCCACTTTTTCGTTATTATGATCGTCTATCGCGGCGACGACGAAACGCCCTACGAATATTTCACGCTCGCCGATTTTTGAATGAACGCTCACCACGTATTTGTTGCCTTTGTGCGTGCCGACCTTCGAGCGAGCGACGATCTTTTCGCCGATGTAGGCCGGCTGGCAGTATTTGAGGCGCGCGGCGGCGGAGACGACCATCTCCGCGTCTATCGTCGCTATCGCGAGCGAGGAGGCCTGCGCGTAAATGTAGTAGTCGCCGGCCATGTCGGTCGTGCGGAAGGCCATTTCCGGGCCTATCTCGAGAGTGGAGAGCGCCCAGCTGTTCGGCTCAAGGCCGAGAAGTTCGCCGACGACCTCGTCGTCGCGCAGAGACTTCAGACGGCTCGCGGCGTGTTCCGCCATCGCGCGCGTCCTTTCGCGCAGCTCGGGTATGGCGAGCAGTCCACGGTCGAGCCTTACGGTGCTGAGACTGACGCCGAGCTTCGAGGAAATTTCTTCGTCGGTGAGCAGCGGGTTAGTCTCTATAAGTTTTAAGAGTTGGCTGTGACGCCGCTTTCTGCCTTCTGAACGCATCTTCTTCTCCTAAAAACAAGCTCATATTATGAGCTGGTCTTAACAGCAGACAAGATATTATATGCGCGCTCCGTTGTCAATAGCATTCACCGCAATTTTATTGGGAATTTTTACAAAATCAGCGGCGCTGAAAAAGGTTGGAATAATAAAAAGAATCGCGGCCCGGGCGTGAAGCCGGAGCCGCGAGGCGAAAGTCTGTCTGAAAAAATTTATTCAGCGGTCTTCTCTTCTGTGATTTTGAGGACCTGACGGCCCTTGTAGAAGCCGCAGGCCGGGCAGGCGCGGTAGGTCTCGATGACCTCGCCGCAGTGCTTGCACGTCGTGAGGCTGGGAGCCTCG
>DVKA01000011.1 GCA_018716365.1 Candidatus Caccocola faecipullorum | reverse complement strand
CAGTTTTCCAATTTTCGTCACCTTATACCCTTCCAGCGGCGTTCCATGCTTCTCTGGCAGAGCCACGCCGCGCCCATGAGCAGCGCGGAGAGCATGAGCAGCACGAGCGCCGCGCCGAAGCCGCGCAGCAGTTCGCTTTCGTCCATGTACTGCGCCGCCGTGTAATATATGAGAAAAGGCAGGGCTTCGAATTTCGCGCCGAGCCCCGCGGGCATTCCTGAATTTACGACCACGCCGGTCAGCATTATGACGGCGGTGTCCTCCGCGGCGCGCCCCATTGCGAGCATGAGGCCGCCCAAGATTCCGCGCGCGGCGGCGGGGACGAGCAGCCGGCGGAGTATCTGCCCTTCCGTGAGGCCGAGCGCCGCGCCGGTGAAATAGAGCGCGGGCGGCAGGCTCTCGACCGAAGAGCGCGTGCTGACGACGAGCGAGGGCATGACGAGCAGCGCCATGCAGAAGGCGGCGAGGAAGATGCAGGTCGTCGCCTCGGGCGCGAAGGTGCGGCGCAGCGCGAGGATGAGGACGAAGCCGAAGAGCCCCATGACTATCGACGGCACGCTAGCGAGCAGGTCTACGCCGAGCGAGAGCCGTTCCTTGACGCGCCCCTTCGCAAAGCGCGCGAGGTAGAGGCCGAAGCATATCCCGGGAAGCGCTGCCATCAGCGTCGTCAGCACGACGAGGCAGAGCGTTCCCGCGAGCGCTGGCCATATCCCGTCCCAGACGGGGCGCAGTCCGAGGATCGCGTCGAGCGCCGGAGTGTCGCCGAAGAAGAGCTTCGGCCCGAGCACCGGCAGGCCGCGGCTTACGATGAAGAATATCAGCGCGCCGCAGCATCCCGCGACGTATGCGGCTCCCGCGTAGGCGAGCGCGCGGCAGAGAATCAGCTTCGCCTTCATGATTTTTTGTCCTTTCTTATCGCGCGGAAGACGAGGTTCGCCCCCGCGGAGAGCGCGAGAAGCACGCCGCCCGCGGCGAAGAGCGAATAGTATGCCGTGCCGCCGACGTCAGACGAAAGCACGAGGCCGATGTGCGCCGTCAGCGTCCGTATCGCGTTCAGCGGCGAGGTTGGGTACTGCACGGCGTTGCCCGCGAGCATCGTCGGAATCATCGTGTCGCCCGCCGCGCGTCCGAAGCCGAGCAGTGCCGCGCCCCAGAGCCATTCCCTGCACGAGGGCAGCACGACGAAGACGAGATGCTCCGCGCGCGAGAAGCCGAGCGACGCGGCCGTGAGGCCGCTTTCGCGCGCGGCCTGCTCGACAGCGCCGTCCATGACGAGCACCATCGTCGGGGTTATCAATAAAGCCAGTATAAGAGTGGCGGTGAACCACGAAAGTCCCGAGCCGCCGAAGCCGTTTCGGACGATCGGGACGAGAAGAAAGACGGAGGCGAAGCCGTAGACGACGGTCGGAATCGCCGTCATCACGCGCAGCAGCGAGAGAAGCAGCGCGCCGCCGCGCTTTCCGCCGAAGCCGTGAATGTAGCAGACGCAGCCGAACGAGACGAGCCAGCCGAGCGCGAGCGACGAGAGCGAAAGCGCCGCCGTCGCAGCCATGACGGGCAGGATGCCGAACTGCTTGCTCTCGGGATGCCAGACGGAGGTGAAGAGCCCGCGCCCGCCCATGAAGAAGCCGTCGGCGGCGCAGACGATGATAAAGACGAATACGCATGAGAGCAGCGCCGTCACGTAGACGGCGGAGGCCTTCAGCAGAAACGGGGATTTGGAAGAGCTGCGCATAGCGTGCGGAAAGAAAAGGCGAAGCGCCGGAATTTCGGCGCCCCGCCGGATTTCGTTACTTCTTCGGGATGGGGATATAGCCGCAGTCGGCGATGATCTCCGCGCCCTCGGGCGAGTAGATATAGTCGATGAAGAGCGCAGTCAGCCCCTGCGGGTCGCCCTTCGTGTTCATGAAGAGGTCGCGCACGACGGTGTAGCTTCCGTTCGCGGCGTTCTCCTGCGTCGCGGTCATGCCCTCGAGCTTCGGAGCCTTCACGGACTCGTCGATGTGGCCGATGCCGACGTAGCCGATGGCGTTCGCGTCCTTAGCGACGGCGGTCTTCATGGCGCCGTTCGAGTTCACGACGTTCGCGGAGGCCGCTACCTCGCCGCCCTTGATGGCCTTGTCGGTGAAGACCTCGCGCGTGCCGCTGCCGTCCTCACGGACGTAGAGGTTTATCTTCGCGTCCGCGCCGCCGACTTCCTTCCAGTTCGTAATCTTGCCCGCGTAGATGTCCGCGACCTGCGCGAAGGTCAGCTCGGCCACAGCGTTCGACGGATGCACGACAACCGCGACGCCGTCGATGGCGAACGGGAAGCTCTTAAGCCCGTACTTTTCGACCTCTTCGGCCTTCAGCGGGCGTCCAGTGTTTCCTATCTCGACGAGCCCTTCGCCGGCCTGCTTCACTCCGACGCCGGAGCCGCCGCCCGCGACGGTGATGCGGATGTCGGGATTAAGCGTCATTATGCGCTTCGCCGCCTCCTGCATGACGGGGATGTGCGCGGTGCCTCCCGCGATGTCCACTTCGCCCTTCTGCCCCTTGAAAACGTCGAGTGGAGCCGCGACGGCGGCCGAGGCGGCGAAGATGCACGCCAGCGCCGCGAGAGCAAACTTCTTCATTCTCATGACAACAGCACTCCTTTGATAAATATAGTGTATTTTCCGCGCGGCAGCAGAGCCGCGTTGCGGCAAGCGTAAACAGCGCGCAAGTCACGCGCGCGCGGCGGGAATATAGGGCATGGGAAAAATTATCGGAGCGGAGTGCCGGCTTAAATCAGACGAAAACGGCGCGAAAAGACGACGCCCGCGTCCGCACAATGCATCCCGTGCATTTTACCGCCGCATGATCACGTCATCAGTTCCCACCGTCCTTTGAGACCGTTACATAAATTTTACAATATATAAATATATCACATCCGCGCCGCGAAAGTTTACGCCGCGCGCGGTTTCGCGCAGGCAAAACGGATTTTTTAGTCGCGCGGACAAAAAGCGGCGCGGGGACGGCGCGGCGGAAAACGAAAATTCCGCTTTGCCGTCAAACCTTCGCGGCGGCGCAGAACAGCCGCAATTTGCCTGAAACCCCAAAAATTATGTCGTCCTGAGAACGCTTCTGCTCAGGACCTCCGTCCCCAATATGAGGCGGGGAATCATGCCGCCGCTCCGCCTCGTACTGTTCCGCCCCGCTTGCGGCCTCGGCGCTCATGTTATAGGATTTGCGCGGTGATTATGAAATGGAGAGAAACCTCACGACCGGCGGCGTCTTCAGAAATATCGTCTACTTCTCGCTGCCGTACCTTTTATCATACTTTTTACAGACGCTCTACGGGATGGCGGACCTTTTCATCACGGGACAGTTCCGCGGCGTCGCCGACATCACCGCCGTCGCGATAGGCTCGCAGGTCATGCACATGCTGACCGTCATGATCGTCGGCCTCGCCATGGGCTCGACCGTTGCGATAGGGCGCGCCGTCGGCGCTGGAGACCGCGGGCGCGCCGCCTGCGCGATAGGAAACACCGTCACGCTCTTCATGGCGCTGTCGTTTGCGCTCACAGTCGTGCTCTTCGCGCTCGCGGATGAAATAGTCGCCGTCATGTCCACGCCCGCGGACGCCGTGGGCGGCACGGCGGCCTACCTCAAAATCTGCTTCGCGGGCGTCCCCTTCATCACAGCCTACAACATAATCAGCTCGATATTCCGCGGCCTCGGCGACACGAAAAGCCCGATGTACTTCGTAGCCGCCGCCTGCGCCGCGAACATCGCGCTCGACTACCTTTTCATCGGCGGCTTCGGCATGGGGCCCGAGGGCGCGGCGCTCGCCACGACGCTCTCGCAGGCGGCGAGCGTAGCGCTCGCGCTCTTCGTCGTGCTGCGCCGGAAAAGCGGAATCTCCGTCTCGCGCGGCGACCTTCGCCCGAAGCGCGCCGTCATGGGGCAGATACTAAAAATCGGCGTGCCGGTGACGCTCCAGGACGGCTTCATACAGATTTCCTTCATCATAATCACGATAATCGTCAATATGCGTGGGCTGAACGACGCGGCCGCCGTCGGCATCGTCGAGAAGATGATGAGCTTCCTCTTCCTCGTGCCCTCGTCGATGCTCTCCGCCGTCTCCGCGCTCGGCGCGCAGAACCTGGGCGCGGGCAAGCCGGAGCGCGCGCGTCTCACGCTGCGCTACGCGGCGATGATAGCCGTCGCCTTCGGCGCGGCGGTATCCGTGCTGATGCAATTCGCCGCCGAGCCCGCCGTCGCGCTCTTCACCGACCCCGCGAGCCCCGGCGGCGCGGAGGTCGTGCGCCTCGGCGGGCAGTACATGCGCGGTTACGTCTGGGACTGCATCTTCGCGGGCGTACATTTCAGCTTCAGCGGATATTTCTGCGCCTGCGGACGCTCCGGCATATCGTTCATGCACAATGTCGCCTCGATAATCCTGGTACGCGTCCCCGGCGTCTACCTCACGTCGAAACTCTTCGCCGCCACGCTCTTCCCCATGGGCCTCGCCACAACCGCAGGCTCGCTGCTCTCCGTAGCGATATGTGCCGCGGCATACGCGGTGATGACGAAAAAAGAGGAGGCGGCGCGCGGGTAGCAACAGCCGCGGCTTTTTAGTCGCAGACACAAAATCCGCCGCCGGCGCGGACTTTGCGCGTAGTAAAATTCCGATTTGTGTTATACAATTCATCAGTGGGAATGTTAATCCGTTCTCATATCTGAAACCGGAAGGGGAGGCGAATCCATAATGACGTGACGCTGCGTTCTCGATGTGATGCGCGTGGCGCACGATTGCATGGATTCGTCGGAGTTCCGTTCCGGCATATCCCTTTTCTAAAAATCCTGCAATCCTCGTTGCTTTCATAGCTTTCAGACCGGTCAGCCCGTGCGCCGCGGCGTGCGCGCGTGCCGCCGCGTTTGCAAGAATATATTATTCCTATATAAAGGAGAGCTGTGTCTTATGAAAAAGTTGTTTGCGCTTGTTCTGGCAGTTCTTGCGGCGGCCTTCGCCGCCCCGGTCTTCGCGGAGGACGTTCCCGTCATCCGCGCGAGCTACACGATGACGACGCACCAGCAGGCCTTCATGGTCGCGATGGCTGAGGGCGAGAATCTTAAGGATAACGGCGTGTGGCTCAAGCCCATCGTCCCTAAGGAGAAGTTCGACCTCTACGACAACGGCAAGAAGGTCGCCCGCCTCGAAGTCATCGTGACGAAGAGCGGCTCGGAGGCTACGACGCTCTTCGCGCAGGGACATCTCGACCTCACGACGAACTCTTTCCCCGCGATGCTCTCGGGCATCGACAGCGGCGCGAAGATAAAGGTCATCTCCCCGCTCCAGTCCGACGCCATCGCGATGGTTTCGCGCACGGACATCAACGTTAAGGGATGGGAAGCTTTCGAGAAGTACGTCAAGGATTCGAAGCGCCCCGTGACCGTCGGCTACCACTCGCCGACGAGCGCGCCGAAGATAGTCTTCGAGGCCGCCATGGCGCAGTCGAACCTCCGCGTGACGGGCGACGCCAACGCGACGAAGGAGCAGGCCGACATCGTCATGATGGACCTTAAGGGCATCCCGAACGTCATCCCCGCGATGGTTGCGAAGCAGGTAGAGTTCGCCGTCATTCCGGCCCCGACGCCCGAGGTCATCGAAGCGAAGGGACAGGGCCACGTCGTCCTCCAGATGAAGGAGCTTGAACCGAAGGGCGCATGGGAAGATTTCCCCTGCTGCTGCATCGCGGCTAGCGACAAGGCGATAGCCGAGCAGCCCGAAGCGCTGCGCTCCTTCGTGAAACTT